>NZ_JBEXHP010000177.1:0-7552 GCF_040607895.1 Micromonospora sp. NPDC005220 | reverse complement strand
GGCGAGACCCCCGCCCGCCACCGAACGACGGTCAGGTGACCGTGATGGTCAGGTTGATCGAGCGGGGGTCTCGCCCGCCCGCCACCGCTCGGCTCGCCCGAGACGTCGAGGCGCCCGGAGGCGCGCTCCAGACAGCGAGGTCGATCATCGAGTACTGGTGCCGCTGGGCCCCGACAACGCCCATCAAACTTCATGATCGACGAGCCATTGCCGGTTGGCGAATCGTCGCCACACCCAGGATGGGAGCTTGCCGGAGTGGAACTGCCCGGGATCCTGCGATGTCCAGTGGGAGCGCTCCCTCACTCAAGTCCAGGGCGGTTAATCGAGGATTTGCACGGTGTTACGGAACGCGGGTGCTGGCAAGATCACCGTACGCGTGTGAGGCGCCGGTTCGGCCATGCCATGATCGAGAGCGGCGACCTCATCGGCCGGCCGACGGGACCATTACGACAACCCGGCCGGTACGGGCACCTGAAGGTGCGCCAGGAGCGCGGCGACCTCACGGTCGAGGTCGCGGCCCACCTCGTGGATCGCGTCCACTCCGAACGAACCGAAGGGGCGGCTGGGCTGCTCGATGACGAACCGCGCTCCACCGTGGGGTCCTTCGCAGATCACCGTGCGCAGCGGCGCGTACAGCATCACAGCGGGATCATGCCGGAACATGCGTTCGGCGGTGGTGTGGTTGCCCATCAGGTACTCCACACAGTGCCAGGGGTCGCCGGCGAGCGTCATCATCGGGTGCAGGTCACCGCTGCTGTAGTAGATGAGGAAGTCGTGGGGTGCCCGCTCACGCATCAGGGCGAGCACGTCATCCCACGGGGCGTCGCGGGCCACCAGAGCGTTGAACGCCTCGGCGTCGTAGGGCGGGACGGCCTGCTCGTACTGCCGCCGGAACTCCTCAAACGGGCGATCGACGCTGATGTCCAGGCACCGGGCCTGGTAGGCGCGTTCGACGTATCCCTGCCCCATTCCGCACTCCGTCTCACCCGTCGAGCTACTTTCCCCAACCTAACAGCATTAGTCCGAAATGCGGCTTTAGTCGCTACCCATTACTGACTTCGCCGATGAGGCGATGCGCGTGAACGGCGCCGAGGCACTGCTGCGAACGCTTGCCGACGGCGGGGTGGGCGGTGCCGATGCCCACCAGGCGCCGACCGCCGCCGGCCAGCGCCGTTCGGGGATCTCAGACAACGTGGCGCAGGTAGCCGGCGATCGCCGCGTCGAGTACCTCCGCGCCCGGACGCGCCCACACCTCGGCGGAGAAGACCTCCACCTCGATCGGACCGACGTAACCGGCCGCGTCCACCGCCTCGCGCAGCCGGCGCAGCTCGATGCAGCCGTCGCCGGGCAGCGCCCGGCCGAGCAGCACCCCCTCCGGCAGCGGAGTCACCCAGTCGCAGACCTGGAACGCGGCGATCCGGGCGCCGGCCCGCGCGATCTGCGCGTACACCGTGTCGTCCCACCAGACGTGGTACGCGTCCACGACCACGCCGACCACCGCCGGGTCGAACCGCTCGGCGATGTCCAGCGCCTGGCCGAGAGTGGCGATCACACACCGGTCGGCGGCGAACATCGGGTGCAGCGGCTCGATGGCCAGCCGCACCCCGGCGGCCTCGGCGTGCGGGGCCAACTCGCCGATGGCCTCGGCGGCCCGCCGCCGGGCGCCGTCGATGTCCCGGCTGCCGGCCGGCAACCCACCGGAGACCAGCACCAGCTCCGGGGCCCCGAGGGCGGCGGCCTCCTCGATGGCGCGCAGGTTCTCCGTACGCCAGTCGTCGGCGGAGAAGAACCCGCCCCGGCACAGCGACGTGACGGCGAGGCCGGCCTCGCGGACCAGTTTCGCCGAGCGGGCCAACCCGTACTCGGCCACCGGCTCCCGCCACAGGCCGACGCCCGGTACGCCGGCCGCCACGCACCCGGCCACCACCTCCGGCAGCGGCCAACGCTGCGCGGTCGCCTGGTTGAACGAGAACCGCGCAAGGCTCACTGGACCGGTCTTCGTTCGCGACTGCGGGGCTCGCAAAACCGGCTCACTCCTCGCGCTCACTGGGCTGGTCTCCGCTCGCGACTGCGGGGCTCGCAAAACCGGCTCACTCCTCGCGCTCACTGGGCCACCCCCGCCACGGTGAACAGCGCCCGCGCGCGGGCGGCGGCCAGGTCGGCGTCGGGCAGCAGACCGGCCGCGTCGGCCAGAGTGAGCAGGGTGGCCAGGTGCGCCGGAGACCGGCCGGACTGGGCGCCACCGACCATCGTGAAATGGTCCTGGTACCCAGCCAACCAGGCCAGGAACACGATCCCCGTCTTGTAGTGCCAGGTCGGTGCCGCGAACAGGTGCCGGGCCAGCGGCACCGTGGGCGCGAAGATCTCGTCGTACGCCGTCAGGTCCCCCCGGTCCAGGGCGGCCAACGCGGCAGCCGCGGCCGGCGCGATGGCCGCGAACACCCCGAGCAGCGCGTCCGAGTGCCCCACGTCGTCACCCCGGATCAGCTCCGGGTAGTGGAAGTCGTCACCGGTGTAGAGGCGTACCCCGGCCGGGAGGCGGCGGCGCAACGCGATCTCCCGGTCGGCGTCCAGCAGCGACACCTTGATCCCGTCCACAGCGGACTGGTGTGCCTTGATCAGCTCGATCACCGTGTCGGCGGCCACATCCAGATCGACCGCACCCCAGTAGCCGGTCAACGCCGGATCGAACATCGAACCCAGCCAGTGCAGCACCACCGGCTCGTCGGCGGCGCTCAGCAACTCGTCGTACACCCGCAGGTAGTCCTCCGGGCCACGGGCTGCGGCGGCCAGGTGCCGGCTGCACATCAGCACCGGTCGGGCCCCGGCCGCGCGGACGTCGTCGAGCTGCTCGGCGTACGCGGCGGTGACCGCCGCCAGGGTGGCCGGGCCGACCGGCAGTTGGTCGGTGCCGACCCCGGCGACGATCCGCCCGCCGACCGCGCGGGCCTCGGCGGCGCTACGCCGGATCAGCTCCCGGGTGGCCGGGTAGTCCAGTCCCATCCCCCGCTGGGCGGTGTCCATCGCCTCGGCCACCCCCAGCCCGTACGACCAGAGGTGCCGCCGGAAGGCGAGGGTGGTGTCCCAGTCCACCGCCGCCGGGGCGCCCGGCACGTTCTCCGCGCGCGGGTCGGCGACCACGTGCGCGGCGGCGTACGCGATCCGGCTGGTCACCGGCCCGGCCGGGCGGGCGAAGCCACCACCCCCGGCGAACCGGTGCCGCCGTCCACCCGGCAGCACCACCTCGGCCGTCATGACCGCAGCTCCGGCACCTCGACACGACCGCCCTCGCGGGCCGCGCGCAGCCCCAGCTCGGCGAGCTGCACGCCGCGCGCGCCGGCCAGGAAGTCCCACGTGAACGGCTCGCCGGCCACCACGTGCCGCAGGTACGCCTCCCACTGCACCTTGAAGCCGTTGTCGAACTCCTCGTTGTCGGGCACCTCGGCCCACTGGGCGCGGAAGTCCTCGGTGGCCGGCAGGTCCGGGTTCCACACCGGCTTCGGGGTGACCGCCCGGTGCTGCACGCGGCAGTTGCGCAGGCCGGCGATCGCGCTGCCCTCGGTGCCGTCGACCTGGAACTCCACCAGCTCGTCGCGGTACACCCGCACGGTCCAGGACGAGTTGATCTGGGCGATCACCCCGGCGTCGAGTTCGAAGATGGCGTACGCGGCGTCGTCGGCGGTGGCCGCGTACGCCTGACCGGCCTCGTCGACCCGCTCGGGCACGTGGGTGGCGATCACGCAGGAGACGGCCGTGACCCGCCCGAACAGCTCCTCCAGCAGGTAGTGCCAGTGCGGGAACATGTCGACCACGATGCCGCCGCCGTCCTCGGCCCGGTAGTTCCACGACGGCCGCTGAGCGGGCTGCCAGTCGCCCTCGAAGACCCAGTACCCGAACTCGCCGCGCACCGAGAGGATCCGGCCGAAGAAGCCGCCGTCGATGAGGCGCTTGAGCTTGCGTAGACCGGGCAGGAAGAGCTTGTCCTGCACGACACCGGTGCGGACGCCGGCCGCGTCCGCCGCCCGGGCCAGGTCGAGCGCGGCGGCGGTGTCCTCGGCCAGGGGCTTCTCCGTGTAGATGTGCTTGCCGGCTTCGATGGCCTGCCGGATCGCCTTCTCCCGCTGCTGGGTGACCTGCGCGTCGAAGTAGATCTCGACGTCGTCGCGGGCCAGCGCCGAGGTCAGGTCGGTGGTCCAGTCGGTCAGCCCGTGCCGCTCGGCGAGTTCCCGGAGTTTCGTCTCGTTGCGCCCGACCAGGACCGGTTCCGGCCAGATGGTCGTGCCGTCGGCCAACGCCACGCCACCGGATTCGCGGATGGCCAGGAGCGAGCGGACGAGGTGCTGCCGGTAGCCCATCCGTCCGGTCACGCCGTTGACGATGATGCCGATCGACCTGCGGGTCATGGTGTTCCTTCCGTCGTGCTGGTCGTGCCGATCCGCGCTCAGTGGTTGGCGGCCGCGCTGCCGAGCAACCCACGCAGGTCGGTGGCGAGCCGGTCGAAGCGGGGATCCGACATCACCTGCGCGTAGTCGCGGTGCGCCGGCAGCTCGACCGGGAAGGTGCGGATGATCCGGCCGGGTCGGGGGCTCATCACCACGACCCGGGTGCCGAGGAAGACCGCCTCGGCGATGGAGTGGGTGACCAGCACCACGGTGGTCCCGGTCTCCCGCCAGATTCGGTGCAGCTCGGCGTTCATCTGCTCCCGGGTCAGCGCGTCCAGGGCGCCGAACGGCTCGTCCATGAGCAGTACCGGCGGGGAGTGCAGCAGCGCGCGGCAGAGCGCCACCCGCTGCTGCATGCCACCGGACAGCTCGTGCGGCAACGCCTTCTCGAAGCCGGTCAGGCCGGTCATCTCGATCAGCTCGTCGGCGCGGCGGGCCGCCTGCGTCCGGTCCATGCCGCGCATCTCGGCCTGGAGCAGGATGTTGGCTCGGGCACCGCGCCACTCCAGCAACGCGGCCTTCTGGAAGACGAAGCCGATCTCCTTCTGCGGGCCGCGCACCGGGCGTTCCAGCAGCGACACCTCGCCGGTGGTCGGCGTGACCAGCCCCGCGACGATCTTCAGGAGGGTGGACTTGCCGCAGCCGGACGGCCCGACGATGGTGACGAACTCGCCCGGCTCGATGTCGAGGGACACGTCGTCCAAGGCGGTGGTCTGCGACCGCCGGGTGGTGAACCGGACGGTCAGCCGGGACATCCCGATGGCGGTGCCGGTCGCGGCCGGCGCGGCGGTCACCTGGTCACCCCTGCGCCGCGTACGAGGAGTCCCAGTACGCGTTGGGCGCGCCCGGGTCCTTCAGCTCGGCGTAGCGGGACATCAGGTCGATGGTCTCGGTCCACTGGGCCTCGGTGTTCACCCCGGGCGGGCCGTCCGCGCCGAGCAGCGGCAGGTTGAGGGTGAGCTGCTTGGTGAGCACCTCGGGCGCCGGCTCGTTCTCGGCCAGCGCGACCATGGCGCTCACCGCGCCGGCCGGGTCCCGGGCGGCGTCGGCCCAGGACTTCTGGGTGGCCCGGACGAACTTGCGGGCCAGCTCCGGGTCCTTCTGCAGGGTCTGGGTGTTGGCGATCAGACCGGTGCCGAGCAGGTTCATCCCGTAGTCGGCGAAGAGCAGCACGTCGACCTTCTTGCCGGTCTTGCTCTCGATGGTCGGCGCCTGGTCGTGGAAGAAGCCCATGATGGCGTCGACCTTGCCCTCGGCCAGCGCGGCGATCTTGCCGGCGGCGTCGACGTTGACCACCTTGACGTCGTCCTTCGTCAGGCCGTTCTTCTCCAGCCAGGCCGGGAAGGTCGCGTAGAGGGCGTCGCCGGGGGTGCCACCGACGGTCTTGCCCTTGAGGTCGGCCGGGGTCTTGATGTTCTCCTCGGTGAAGAACTCCACCGAGGACGGGCCCTTCTCCAGGTACGCGCCGAGACTGCGCACCGGCATCCCGCTGGCCACCGACTTCAGCAGGACGGGGCTGTCCGCCCAGCCGAAGTCGGTCTGCTTCTGGGCGACCTGCTTGACCGTGTTGCCGGAGCCGTTGCCGGGCAGGATCTTCAGGTCGATGCCCTCGGCGGAGTAGTAACCCTTCTGCAGGCCGTAGTAGAAGGGCGCGTGCTCGCCGTACGGCACCCAGTTGAGGGTGAGGGTGACCTGCTTGCTGCCGTCGGCGTTGGTGCTGCCGCCGGGGTCGCCGCCGCCGCAGCCGGTGGCGACGAGGAGCAGGGCGGCGGTGGCCAGGATGGTGGTGGCGGTGCGTTTCATCGGTGCCTCCGTGATGGGGTCGGTCAGGAGGTGGTGAGGGACACGCCGGCCCGGCGGCTGGCGTGCCACGGGATGAGCAGCGCCTCGGCGATCTCGACCAGGACGAACAGGACGATGCCGATGGCGGACATCAGGATCAGGTCGGCGAACAGCAGCGGGGCGTCGAGGTTGCCGTTGGCCAGCAACAGGACGTAGCCGAGCCCTTCGCTGGCGCCGACGAACTCGCCGACCACGGCGCCGACCACGGCGAGGGTGACGGCCACCTTCAGTCCGGCCATCAGGTGCGGCAACGCGTTCGGAAAGCGGATCTTGCGGAAGGTGCGCCACGGCCCGGCACCCATCGTGGCGGCAAGGTCGAGCAGCTCCGGGTCGGTGGAGCGCAGGCCGGCCACGCCCGAGATGACCACCGGGAAGAACGCGATGAGCACCGCCAGGATGATCTTCGGGGTGAGGCCGAGACCGAACCAGACCACCAGCAGCGGCGCGATGGCGATCTTCGGGATGACCTGTGCGAACAGCACGATCGGGTAGAGCGCCTTGTCCAGGGTGCGGGAATAGGCGATGGCCACCGCGGTCACCAGACCCAGCGCGGCGGCCAGCACGAAGCCGAGCACCGTCTCGTAGAGGGTGACCACTGTGTGCCGGGCCAGCTCGGACCACTGGGTGGTCGTCGTCTCCCAGACCTGGCCGGGGGTGGGCACCAGGTAGTTCGGGACGTACTCCCGGGCGGCCACGAACCACCAGGCGGCGAAGAACACCGCGAGCACCAGCGCCGGGCGCCAGAGCGAGTCGGCGAAGGCCACCGCCCGCCGACCGAGCGTCGGGCGCGGGGCACGGCCACGGTCGGCCTGACATCCATCCGCAATGGACGCGTTGCCGACGGCCTCCGGCGCACCGGGCGCGGAATCAGCCTTCCGCTCACCGCCCACCGCCTCGACGGCGGCCTGCCGGCCCGCCGTGTCCAGAGAGTTCTCGGTCACGCGGAACCTCCTCGGGGCCCGGCACGGTGCCCGTGGGCCGGGCCGGTCGGCAGATCAGGCAAACGCTTTCCTGGAGCGTAGGCGGCGCCTCCACACCGGGCAAGGGCTTTCCTCGATCTATTCGTGGTTGTCAGCCGGCCGCCGGGTAGGTGTCCAGGAGGCCGCACATGCCCAACCGGCCACACTCGACCGGCTCGGCCACCGCGTACACCCCGGCGTCGCGCAGGTGCGCCGGGTCCCCGCGCTCCAGGGCGTCGAGCTGCCCGGCGGTGTCGGCGGCGGCACGGCCCGCGCCGGCCTCCCACCGCTGCCGCCACCGCCCCAGCA
>NZ_JBEXHP010000176.1:0-7582 GCF_040607895.1 Micromonospora sp. NPDC005220 | reverse complement strand
GGGGCGCCGCGGCGGGGGCGCCCCCCCCCCACCGCTGTGTCACGGGCGGGAAGGGACGGTGCGGGCCCCTTCCCGCCGTGTGGGTGGTGCGTCGGCCCTCGGCTCAGCCGAGACCGCCCTTGATGGCGCCGATGAGCTCGCCGTTGCTGGTGTCACCGGAGAGCTCCCAGAAGAACGCGCCACCGAGGCCCTGGTTGTTCGCGTACGTCATCTTGCCGTTGATGGTCGACGGGGTGTCGTAGCTCCACCAGTTGCTGCCGCACTTGGCGTACGCGGTGCCGGCGACCGTGCCGGTGGCCGGGCAGGTGTTCTTGAGGACCTTGTAGTCCTCGATGCCCGCCTCGTAGGTGCCCGGCGCCGCGCCGGTGGCGCTGCCGCCCGGAGCGGCCTGGGTCACACCCGTCCAGCCCCGGCCGTAGAAGCCGATGCCGAGCAGCAGCTTGTTGGCCGGGATGCCCTTGCTCTTGAGCTTCTGGATCGCCGCGTCGGAGTTGAAGCCCTGCTGCGGGATACCGGTGTACGACGTCAGCGGCGAGTGCGGGGCGGTCGGGCCCTGGGCGTTGAACGCGCCGAAGTAGTCGTACGTCATCGGCATGAGCCAGTTGAGGTTGCCGATCGCGCCGGCGTAGTCGGTGGCGTCGATCTTGCCGCCGTTGCTGCCGTCCGCGGTGATCGCGGCGGTGACCAGGGCATTGGACCCGAACTTCGACCGCAGCGCGCCGATCACGTTCTTGAACGCGTTGGGGCCGCTGCTGTCACAGCTCAGACCGCAGGCGTTGGGGTACTCCCAGTCGACGTCGATGCCGTCGAAGACGTCCGCCCAGCGCGGGTCCTCGACCAGGTTGTAGCAGCTCTCGGCGAACGCGGCCGGGTTCTGCGCGGCCTGGGTGAAGCCAGCGGACCAGGTCCAGCCACCAAACGACCAGATCACCTTGAGGTGCGGGTTCAGCTGCTTGAGCTTGCGCAGCTGGTTGAAGCTGCCGCGCAGCGGCTGGTCCCAGGTGTCGGCGACGCCGTCCACGCTGTCCGCCGCGGTGTACGCCTTCTCGTAGTCGGCGTAGCTGTCACCGATGGTGCAGCGGCCGCCGGTGGTGTTGCCGAAGGCGTACAGGATGTGGGTCAGCTTGGCGGCCGAGCCGCTGGTCTGGATGTTCTTGACGTGGTAGTTGCGCCCGTAGACACCCCACTCGGCGAAGTAGCCGACGACCTTCTTGCCGCCGGTGTTCGGCGGCGGCGTGGTCGGCGGGGTCGTGGTGGGCGGGGTGGTGGTGGGCGGCGTCGTGGTCGGTGGGGTGGTGGTCGGCGGCGTCGTGGTCGGCGGGGTCGTCCCGCCGCCGCACGCGGCACCGTTGACGGTGCAGTTCAGCGGCGCCTTGTAGGCGCCGGTGCCGTTGTAGCCCCAGCTGAAGGAGGCGCCGGGGGCGAGGGGGCCGGCCCAGCTCTTCTTGACCGCGACGTAGTGGTTGCCGCTGCTGGTGACGTCGGCGTCCCACGCGCTGCTGATGGTGGTGCCCGAGGGCAGGTCGAACTCGATGCGCCAGGTGGTGACCGTGGCGCTGGAACCGTTGGTGACGGTCACTTTCGTCTCGTGACCGGTCCCCCAGTCCTGCGCCTTGGTGAAGGTGGTGGTGACCGTGCCGGCGCCGAACGCGGTGGTCATCGGCACCGCTGCGACGGTCACGGCGACCACGGCACCGGCCCAGAGGGCCCGGCGGAGCGATCTTTTCATGCGGCGTCTCCCGAACTGTTAGGAAACTTTCCAAAAGAGATGGTGAGACGGTACTCACGGCGTCATCAGTTCGTCAAGATGTCCATGTTTCGATTTCTCCTGGTGCACGGAGTGTGTACGCTCCGCCCACCCTCGGAACGAGGCCCGGCCGGCGCGTAGCCTCGGCCCATGACCGTCTTCGACATCCCGATCGACGCCCTCAACGGCGGCCCCGCCGACCTGGCCCGCTACCGCGGCACGGCGTTGCTGGTCGTCAACGTGGCCTCCCGCTGCGGCCTCACCCCCCAGTACGCCGGCCTGCAGAAGCTCGCCGACTTCTACGCCGACCGGGGCCTGGTGGTGCTCGGCGTGCCGTGCAACCAGTTCGCCGGGCAGGAACCGGGCAGCGCCGCCGAGATCAGCGACTTCTGCCAGGTCAACTACGGGGTCACCTTCCCGCTGACCGAGAAGGTCGACGTCAACGGCCCCGACCGGCACCCGCTCTACGCCGCGCTCGTGGACACCCCGGACGCCGACGGGCACACCGGTGACGTGCGATGGAACTTCGAGAAGTTCCTGGTGGCCCCGGACGGCTCGGTCGCCGCCCGCTTCGCTCCCACGGTCGAGCCCGACTCCGACGACCTCCGCGCCGCCATCGAGAAGACCCTTCCCACCCCCTGACGCCCCCGGGTGCCGCGGCACGGGGGCCCAGCTCGGTCGATCATGAAGTCGCGGTGCACGAGTTGCCCATTCGACCCACCTCCGGGTCCCGTCGGACCGCCTTTGATCACGCTCGAACCTGGATGTAGTGGGAACCCGCACGAACCGCTCGTCACCGGAGAGTGGCAGGTCTCCGGAGAGCCGGTCGGCGACCACCGTGAGCAGTACGTTGTGCAGGATGGGCTCGCGGCGCGAGCGGGTAACCGGAATAACCCACCAGGCTGGTCGGGAATCCGTCGCGGGTGGACGGAGTTGGGAACGAGCATGACAACTGTGGGCCTGATCGGCAGTGGCAACATCGGCAGCACGGTCGCCCGGCTGGCCGTCGACGCCGGGTACGACGTGGTGCTGAGCAACTCGCGGGGGCCGGAAACCCTCACCGACCTGGTGGAGACCCTGGGCGAGCACGCCAGCGCCGGCACCACGCAGGACGCGGCACAGGTGGGTGACCTGGTGGTGGTCAGCGTGCCGCTGAAGGCGTACCGCGCGGTGCCCGTGGAGCCGCTGGCCGGCAAGGTCGTCATCGACACCAACAACTACTACCCGCAGCGCGACGGGGCCTTCCCGGAGCTGGACTCCGGCGAGATCACCAGCAGCGAGCTGCTCCAGCGGCACCTGCCGGAGTCGCGGGTGGTCAAGGTCTTCAACAACATCTACTTCAAGAGCCTGGCCGCGCTGCCCCGACCGTCCGGTGCGGCCGACCGCAGCGCCCTCGCGATCGCCGGTGACGACGCCGCCGCGAAGGCCGAGGTGACCGCCTTCCTGGACCGGATCGGCTACGACGCGGTGGATGCCGGCCCGCTGGCCGAGGGGTGGCGCTACCAGCCGGACACCCCGGCGTACGGCACGCTCTACTCCGCCAGCCCGACCGACTTGGAGCACCCCGCCCCGGCCGACGCCGCGAAGGTGCGCGCCGCCCTGGCCGCCGCCACCCGCTGAGCAGAGACCGCCGCCCTCCCGCGATCGCCTGTCGGGTGGTCGCGGGGGCGGCCGGTCCGAGGCGTACGCGCCGGGCCGGCCCCGTCGCCGCTGGCCGAAGCGAGAAGGTGAGCGGGGGCAAACGCCTCGGCCCCACGTCTGCCCTCAGAAGAACGGGTTCCCTGGACGGGTATCGATTCGTAGCCTCAGCGAATGGGGACGGCGAGCACACCGGCCTACGACGCCCACGCCGACTGGTACGAGGGTTTCATTCTCGGCGGCGGCGACTATCTCCGGCGGGTGCACGCGACCGTGGCGGACCTGCTCGGCGCGGGCGAGGGGCCCTGCCTCGACATCTGCTGCGGCACCGGCGCGCACGCCTCGGTGCCGGCGGGTCTGGGGTGGACGCCGGTGGGCGTAGACCTGTCCGGCGGGCAGTTGCGGCACGCGAGGAGGCGGTTGCCGGTGGTCAGGGGTGACGCGATCATCCTGCCGTTCGGCGACGCGTCGCTGCCGGCCGCGATGTGCGTGCTGGCCAGCACCGACATGCCCGACTACCCGGCCCTGCTGCGCGAGGTCGCCCGGGTGCTGCGGCCCGGCGGGCGGTTCGTGCACGTGGGTGTGCACCCATGTTTCGTGGGTGCGTTCGCCGACTGGGGACAGCATCCGAGGGTCGTCGTGGACGCGCGGTATGCCGACCGATCCCGCAGCTTCGACAGTTGGAACACCAGCGGTGTGCGGGTACGGGTGGGTGCCTGGCACCTCCCCCTTGCCGACCTGATGAACGCGACAGTGGTCGCCGGTCTTCGGCTGGTTCGGGTCGTCGAGGCGGGCCCAGGCGGAGTCCCGGACCTGTTGGGCCTCCTAGCCGTTCGAGAGCGGTAGGGACGGGCTCCCGCCGCACCCCGAAACACAATTTCGGGGATGTTGCTGCCTCAACACGCCTCAAGGCAGCAACATCCCCGAAGTTGCGCGGATCTTGAGGGCGCTGGCGTGGGGCAGGGGCAGGGGCGACAGCCGGCAAAAACATCGCTGTGGCAACTTGCGCCGCAGTCCTGTTCACGGGACCCTGTTCTCTGGGTTGCCGCCCGCTCACCGAACGTGCCCCACCGGAGGCGACATGCACACGCTCCGTACCGTGTCCCGCCGGCTGCTGGCCGGCTCCGGCGCGCTCCTGCTCAGCACCGCTCTCGCCGCCGCCATTCCGGTTTCGGCCATCGCCGCGACCGGCGCGGACACCGTCGGATACGTCCGGCTCGCGCACCTCTCCCCGGACACCCCGGCGGTGGACGTCTACCTGGCGGCACCGGGCGCGGCGAAGCCGCAGGTGTTCCCCGGGGTCGGTTACGGCGTGGTCTCCGACTACCTGAAACTCGCCCCGGGCCGGTACGCGGTGGCCATGCGTGAGGCCGGCGCCCCCGCCAGCGATCCCCCGGTGCTCACCACCGAGGTCGCGGTGACCAGCGGCAACGCCTACACGGTGGCCGGTGTCGGTCGACACGCCGACCTCGGCCTGCGGGTGCTCAATGACGATCTCAGCGCCCCCACCGGCGGTCGCGCGAAGGTGCGGGTCGTGCAGGCGTCGGTGCGGACCCCGGTGCTCGACGTGGCCGCCGCCGACGGCCCGATGATCGCCAACGGGGTGCAGTTCGCCACCACGACCGACTACCAGCAGGTCGAGCCGGGCAGTTGGCGGCTCAAGCTGACCGGCGCCGGCGGGCCGAGCACCGACGCCGAGGTGCGGCTCACCGGTGGCGCGGTCTACTCGCTGCTGGTGCTCGACGCGAGGCAGGGCGGGCTCACCGCCGAGCTGCGCCGCGACGCCGAGGGCGGCACCGTGGTCCCGGCCGGCGGGGTGGACACCGGCGCCGGAGGCACCGCCGGGGCCGGGCTCGACGCGTACCCCCTGGTGGCCGGCGGTCTGGCCGCGGCAGCCGGCGCGGTGGCCCTGCTGCTCTGGCGCCGGCGGCGGCGCACCACCTGGTGAGCGCCGGGCCGGACCTGTCGATCCGGCGGCACCGGGACCGCCGGATACCGCTGGCCGCGCTGGTCGCTGCCGGCGCGGCGGTCTGCCTTGCCGCCGGCACCGGGGTCGGGCTGGCCACCACCGACCCGCCACCACCGGCGGCGAGCTGGCACCCCGGCTGCGGCGACGACTGTCCGTCGGTGGCCGCCGCGCCCGCGCCACAGGGTCCACCCACCCGGGTACGCGTACCGCGCATCGGCGTCGACTCACCGCTCACCGTTCTGGGTCTGGACCGCGTCGGCGCGCTGATCCCGCCTACCGACTTCCAGACCGCCGGCTGGTACGGCGGCGGCCCGGCCCCGGGCGACACCGGCCCGGCCGTACTCGCCGGGCATCTGGACTCACGACGCGGCCCGGCGGTCTTCGCCCGGCTGGGCGAGCTACGGGCCGGCGACCTGGTGGAGGTGTGGCGCGGCGGGCAGCGGTTGGCGTTCCGGGTCACCGGGTCGCTGCGTACCCGCAAGGACCAGTTTCCGACGGCCGCGGTCTACGGACCGACGCCCGGGGCGGAGCTGCGCCTGGTCACCTGCGGTGGCGACTTCGACCGACGGCGGGGGCACTACGTCGACAACGTGGTGGTGTTCGCGGTGACCGAGACCGCCGACCCGGTTCTGCCGACGTCCGCGGCGGGTTGAGCCCGCGCACCCGGCCGGCATGGGCCGCGCCGCGCGGTCCCGGCACGCAGCGACCGCGAGGGTCCTGGGCGCGGCGCGACCACGAGGTCCTGGCGCGCCGCTTGATCAACTCGGGTTTCAGGATGTCGCGGTGTCCGGGGTTCCCGGATGCCGCGACTTTCAGGATCCCGAGTGGATCAAGCAGCGCGGTCCAGCCCCACGCCCCCCAGGGGCGGGGGTGTCAGAGCGGGCGGCGGCCGGCGAAGCCGCACTCGGCCCGGTGGTACCAGCGCACGTCGGAGTCGCCCTCCAGCCAGCACCAGAGCACGGCGCGGCCGGCCCGCTCGCCGGGGAAGTCGAGCAGCACCGGGGCGATGCCCTTGACCTGGATGTCGTGCTGGTGCAGCTCGTCGACGACGGCGTGCAGCCGGGCCTCCAGCCCCTTGACCTCGGCCAGCCCGCCGAGCGCGCTGACGCCGTGATCGGCCAGGTCGGCGCGCAACTCCGCCAGGTCAGCCCGGACCCGGATCAACTCGTCGACGCGCGGCTGCAGGGTGGCCACCAGGTGCCGGGCCTGGGCAAGTGTGAACACCGGGCCAGTATGCGGCACACCCGGCCCCGCGACGTGCCCGGAACACTTCAGCGTGACGCGCCCGAAGGCTCAGTCGGCCTGTGCCGCCAGCTCGCGGGCGCGATCCCGGGCGGCCTCCAACGCGGCGAGCAGCGCCGCGCGTACGCCGTGCTTCTCCAGCTCACGGATCGCGGAAATGGTGGTGCCGGCCGGCGAGGTGACCGCCTCGCGCAGCTTGACCGGGTGTTCGCCGGAGTCGCGCAGCATCACCGCCGACCCGATCGCGGTCTGCACGATCAACTCGTGCGCCACCTGCCGGGGCAGCCCGAGCAGGATCCCCGCGTCGATCATGGCCTCGACCAGCAGGTAGAAGTAGGCGGGGCCGGAGCCGGAGAGCGCGGTGACCGCGTCCTGCTGGGACTCGGGCACCCGGATCGTCTGGCCGAGCGGCTTGAACATCTCCTCGGCCAACGTCAGGTGCGCCCCGGTGGCGTACGCGCCGGCGGAGATCGCGGTCATCGCCTCGTCGACCAGCGCCGGGGTGTTGGTCATCACCCGCACCACCGGGGTCCCGTCGGGCAACCGGCGGCTGAAGAAGCTGGTGGGCAGACCGGCGCAGAGCGAGATGACGAGCTTGTCGGCCGGCACCTTGGGGCCGATCTCGTCGAGCAGCGCGGCGGCGTCCTGCGGCTTCACCGACACGGCGAGCACCGCCGCCTCGTCCACCGCGGTCAGGTTGTCGACCACCCGTACGCCGTACCGGGCGGTCAACTCCTCGGCGCGAGCGGGCCGGCGGGCGGTGGCGAGTAGCCGGTCCACCGGCCATCCTGAGCGCAGCAGCCCGGAGAGCATCAGCTCACCGATCTTGCCCGCGCCGATCACCGCGACCGTGTGCACCCCGGCTGACATGTCGGCCCGTACCCCCTCGCATTGGGTCGCGGGGGGGGGGGGGCGCCGGCCCGCGCGCCGCCCCGCGCCCGCGACCGCAAAGCCCCGCGAGCCCCCCCCCGGCCCGCAACCACCGC
>NZ_JBEXHP010000175.1:0-7767 GCF_040607895.1 Micromonospora sp. NPDC005220 | reverse complement strand
GACGTGGAGGCCGCGCTGACCGTGCCCGCCGCCCGGCTCGCCGCCGTGCCGGATCCGCAGGTCGGGCCGGCCTCGGTCGGGGACGGCGACGTGATCGTCCCGCTGACCGGCGTCCGCAAGGTGATCGCCGACAAGCTGTCCCGCAGCCGGCGGGAGATCCCGGAGGTGACCATCTGGGTCGACGTGGACGCCACCGGGCTGCTGGAGACCCGCGCCGCGATCAACGCGGCGACCCCCGACGCGCCGGTGAGCATCCTGGCCCTGCTGGCTCGGATCTGCCTCAGCGGGCTGCGCCGGTTCCCGCAGCTCAACGCCCGGGTCGACACCGAGGCGCAGCGGATCGTCCAGTCCGCCGGGGTGCACCTGGGCATCGCCGCGCAGACCGACCGGGGGCTGCTGGTGCCGGTTCTGCGCGACGCCCAGCGGCTCACCACCGCCGAACTGGCCGCCGAACTGGCGACGACCACCACCGCCGCGCGAGCCGGCAGCCTGCCCCCGGCCCGGCTGACCGGCGGCACCTTCACGCTGAACAACTACGGGGTGTTCGGCGTCGACGGTTCCACGCCGATCATCAACCACCCGGAGGCTGCCCTGCTCGGGGTCGGCCGGATCGTGGACAAGCCGTGGGTGGTCGACGGCCAACTCGCCGTCCGCAAGGTGACCCAGCTCAGCCTCACCTTCGACCACCGGGTCTGCGACGGCGGGGTGGCCGGTGGCTTCCTGCGGCACGTCGCCGACTGCGTGGAGCGCCCGGCGCTGCTGATCGCCGCCGTCTGACGCGTACCCCCTCGGCCCCGGCGCGGCCCGTGCGGCGCGGGGGCCGGCGCACGTCCGGGGTTTCCCGGCGGCGTCATCGGCCGGGGTTCCCCGGCGGCGTGGTCGGGCCGGGGTTTCCCGGCGGCCGCACCGGGAAGTCGGCCCCGCCGGAGCGCACCGAACGCGTCGAAGGGAGCCGGCCCGTGGCCGTGGCGAACGAGCTGCTACTGAACTCGGTCCGCGTACGCCGGCCCGCCGCGGCGGGCGCGCCGCTCTACTGCGACGCGCTGGAGTACGGGCTGACCGGCGACGGCGTGACAAACGACCAGCCGGCGCTGGCTGCCCTGGTGGACCGGCTCGGCACCGGGTACGCCTCGGACGGGCGGGCCCGGGTCATCTACTGCCCGCCGGGCATCTACTCGATCCGGGACGCCGGCACGGTGTGGCGCAGCGGGGTGTCGCTGATCGGGGCCGGCCCGGCGGCGACCCGGTTCATGTTGAGCAACGAGGGCAACCGGGCCGACCCGACCCCGTTGGCGTTCTGGACGACGCTCCAGCACGGCGCCGGCCGGGACCGGCACATCGCCGACTGCACGTTCGCCGACTTCCAGATCGACGGCTCGGGTGTGGCAATGGCCGAGTACAACTACCTGGCCAAGGGCCTCGGCCTGCAGTACGTGGTGCGGGGCGTGTTCCGCAACCTTTACATCCATCACACCGCGGCCAGCGGGCTGGGCTGCGACTTCCTCCAGGACTCGCTGATCGACGGCGTGGTGGTGGTCGGCTGCGGCCGGCTGGACAACGGCGAGCAGATGGGCGGCGCGGGCATTGGTATCGGTGTCGGCGGGTGGGGTCCGGTGGAGCGGTTGACCATCGCCAACTGCACCGCCCTGGCCAACGGCACCAACGGGATCTTCCTGGAGTTGCAGAAGGACTACTGGCCACCGCCGCGGGGCTACCGCATCGTCGGCTGCCACAGCCAGGGCAACCGGTTCGGCATCTCCGACTGGGGCACCGACGGGCTGATCGTGTCCGCCTGCACGATGACCGGCAACCTGGAGGCCGGCTTCGACGTGTCGTCGCAGGGCACCTCGTTCGTGGCCGGGCGGGGTGGAATCGTCAGCGACTGCGTCATCGACGGCAACCTGCGGGACGGGATCAGCATCGGCAACAGCCCCGGCCCGTACGTCGTCCGGGGCAACCGGATCAGCGGAAACGGCCAGCACGGCTACCACGCGCGCGGCCTCCGGCGCGGTTACCAGGGGCCGATCCGGGACGTGGTGATCGAGAGCAACGAGTTCTGGGGCAACGGGCTGGACGCCGTCCGCATCGACCACCAGATGAGCGACGCCGTGCTGCTCAACAACCGGATCCGCAACAACGGTCGGCAGTACGCCAGGGCCGCCGGCGGTGCGGGCGAGGCCGTCCGCTACAGCGAACGGAGCCTGGTGGACCCGACTGCCGACTGGCCGCACGACGGGCACCGCGGCAAGCTCCTGCGGGTCGGCCGGTCCGTGGCCACGGTGGCCGCCAACACCGGCGACGAACTCACCCTGGCCCCGGTCCGCCCGGACGCGTTCAGCGCGTGGAGCGGGGACGTGCCGCCGCCGGGCTGCGCGTACGAACTGGACCCCGCCCCCGGGCGGCGGGCCGGCATCACCATCGACGCGCCGTTGGACTCGGCCACCATCCGCGGCAACCGGATCTGGGACAACCACGAATCCCGGACCCAGACGCACGGACTGTGGATCACCGAGCGGGGCAGCTGCGTGGACTGCCGGGTCGAGGACAACGACCTCGCCGGCAACGCCGAGGACGGGATGCGGCTGGACACCCCGCCGGTGGGCGGACGCTGGCGCGACAACCACGTCGACAGCGACTGGAGCTGAACGACGGGCGGCGGCGGCCGGAATGCTCCGACCGCCGCCGCTGTCACAGTGGAACTGGTCAGCCGGCCAGGCCGGCCACCGGGGTCGGGTCCAGCACCACCGTCGCCGAGGCGGACTGCGGGGGTACGCCCGGCTCGGTCGGCGCGTCGGTGTACTCCGCCACGAACACCGCGGTCAGGTTGTCCGCGCCGCTGTGCCCACCGTCGACGAAGGTGGGGATCGTCCCGGAGCAACCCGTCGAGGTGGAGAGCGGGTGCCCGTGCTCATCGTGCCCGAGCACGTAGGTGACCTTCACCCGGGAGCAGTCCACCGGCAGGTCGTCGGTGACCTTCACCTCGTACGCGACCGTCTGCCCGAACTGGAACGGCTGCCCGGCCACCGGGGCGACGAACTCGACGATCGGCGCGGTCGGCCCGACCACCAGCGGCAGGGTCGCCGAGGCGGACCGTCCGGTGCGGTCGGTCACCTTCAGCGTCGGCGTGTACGAGCCGTTCTCCGGGAACGTCCAGGTCGCGTTCGGAGCGGTGCTGTCCACCGAGCCGTCCGCGTTGAAGTCCCACGCGTAGCTCAGCTTGTCACCGTCCGGGTCGGTCGTACCGGCGCTGGAGAACGCGACGGTCAGCGGGGCCTGCCCGACGGTCGGCGTGCCGCTGATCTTCGGGATCGGCGTCCGGTTGCCCCGGACGAAGTCGATCCGGGACAGCTGCGCGTCCGGGTTCTCGGCGAAGTAACCGTCGCCGTACTCCAGCACGTAGAGCGCGCCGTCCGGGCCGAACTCCATGTCCATCGGGTTGTCCACCACCAGCGACGGCACCACCGGGCGGATGTCGTTGACGTCGCCGTCGGAGTCGAGGCGGAACTCCTTGATGTAGTCGCGGGTCCACTCGTAGAACAGCGGCACCCCGTCGTAGTACGCGGGCCAGCGGGTACGTGACGTGCTGGTCCCGTCGTAGTCGTACGCCGGGCCACCCATCGGGCCGATGCCGCCGGTGCCCAGCTGCGGGAACTCACCCGACGCCGCGGACGGGTACCAGACCTCCGGCTGCTCGACCGGCGGCAGTACCCGCTTGCCGGTGTTGTGCGGCGAGTCGTTGACCGGGCGCTTGCAGTTGAACTTGGCGCCGGACTCGCCGGTGGCGAAGTCGTAGTCGCGGTAGGCGATCGTCGGCGTCACACAGTACGGCCAGCCGTAGTTCGCCGGCTTGTCGATGCGCATCCACCGACCGTGCCCGGCGGGCCCGCGCTCCGGGTTCGGGGTGGAGGCGTCCGGGGAGTAGTCAGCCAGGTACACGTCGTCGGTCCGCCTGTCGACGGCGAACCGGAACGCGTTACGCAGCCCCATCGCGTAGATCTCCGGGCGGGTCTGCGCGGTGCCCGGCTTGAACAGGTTGCCGGCCGGCAGCGTGTAACCACCACCGGCCTTCACCTTGATCCGCAGCAGCTTGCCGCGCAGGTCGTTGGTGTTGGCCGAGGTGCGCTGGGCGTCGTACGCCGGGTTACGGTCGGCCCGCTCGTCGATCGGGATGTAGCCGTCGGAGGCGAACGGGTTGGTGTCGTCACCGGTCGACAGGTACAGGTTGCCCTTGCTGTCGAAGTCGATCTGGCCGCCGACGTGGCAGCAGATGCCCCGGTCGGTGGGCACGTCGATGATCTGCTGCTCGCTGGCCAGGTTCAGCTTCATCCCGTCCAGCTTGAACCGGGACAGCCGCAGCGCGCCCTTGAACCGCTGCCAGTCCGCCTCGGTGCCGGTCTCCGGCGCGTCCCCCTCGTTGACGCCGGGAGTCGCCGGGTCGTCCACCGGGGTGTTCAGCGGCGGCGAGTAGTAGAGGTACACCCACTTGTTCTGGGCGAAGTTCGGGTCGATGGCGACCCCCTGCAACCCCTCCTCGTCGTGCTCGTACACCGGGATGTCGGCGGCGAGGGTGTTCAGCCCGGTGCGAGGGTCGTGGATGCGGACCTCACCGGTGCGGGAGGTGTGCAGCACCCGCAGGTCGGGCAGGACGGCGAGGCTCATCGGCTCGCCCGGGAAGTCGTTCAGTGTCACTTTCTGGAAGCTGCTGTCCGGCGGCGCGGCCGGCGCTGCGGCCGCTGCCGACGGTGGTACGACCAGGCCGGCCGTCACCAACAGCAGGGCGGACGCGAATGCGGTCCTGTTCATCAGGTGTGTCCCCCGAGGTGGTTTCAGTACCGAAGTGAAGCGAGATAGTCGAAGCCGACGCGAGCGGTGTCCAGGGCGTCGGCGGGGGAGCGAGGCGCGGTGCCCGCGTCGTCGCGCTCCACGATGTACTCCTCGATGCCGGCCTCCCGCTCGTGGGCGAAGATCCGGCCGAAGTCGATGACGCCGCGGCCGAGGTCGGCGAAACCACCCTCGACGTCGAGGTCCTTGACGTGCACCTGGCGGATCCGGCCGCGGTTGGCCCGGATCACGTCGACCGGGTCGTGGGCGCCCCGCCAGGTCCAGTAGAGGTCGAGCTCGAAGTGGACCAGCCCGGGATCGGTCTGGGCGCTGAGGATGTCGAACCCGGTCGAGCCGCCGGTCAGCGGCACGAACTCGAGCTGGTGGTTGTGGTAGCCGAAATCCAGCCCCGCGCGTTCGGCGAGCCGACCGGCGTGGTTCAGGTCCCGGGCCAGCGCCCGGTAGACGGCGGGGTCGCGGATCGGCTGACCGCTCGCGTCCCGGCCGAAGTACGGGTGGACGATCTTCTGGCAGCCCACCACGTTGGCGTCGGCGAGGGCCTTCTCCCAGGTGGCGGCGTCGAACGGCTGCGGGATGCCGACGTGCCCGGAGGTGGATCGCAGCCCGGCCTCGTCCAGCGCGGCCCGGAACTGGGCGGCGGTGCGTCCGACGAAACCGGCGTGCTCCACTCGCCGGTAGCCGATCCGGCGCAGCGCGTCCAGGGTGCCGGGCAGGTCGGCGGCGAGCTGATCACGCAACGTGTAGAGCTGAATGCTGATCCGGTCCACCGGCACCCGGCGGCGGCCCTGGGCCTGCCCGCTGGATGCGGCGGGCGCGGCGGCGGCCGTACCGCCGAGCAGACCGGCGGCGCCGACGGCGGCCGCGGAGACGGTCGCGGCGCGCAGCACGCCACGCCGGCTGACCGGCTCGGACGCCGGTGTCGGCCCCGGTCGGTTGAGTTGTTGATCCATGGTGGTGGTCCCTTCCTGACGGCTGGTACGCCGTCGGCGGCGGTCGACCTGACTGCCGTCCGCCGGGCGCGCCGAACCGGCCGGAGGCGGGCTCCGGCTGGACGGTGAGGTGCGGCGCGCGGGTGCGGCCCGGACCCATCGGGGCGGAACGCGCGACCCGGCAGAGGTGGCGGCAAGTTGATCGACGAATGGGCAACCCTCTATCTAGATCGAGACCTTACCCTTGCCCCCGGACGAAGGCAAAGCTTCGTCGCGTTCGGCAGAAGTTTCGCTTCAACTGACAAAAGTCCGCCCACGAGGTGCGCCACCCGGCCTGACCTTTTACTTCTCGCGCCTCGGCCGGGCCGCCCGCGCCGGCGCGGGCGTGATCCACTCGGTTTCACGGAAGTCGCGGCATCCGGGAGTCCTGATACCGCGACTTCAAGGAACCCGAGTGGATCACGCGCTGGTCGACCCGGTCGCCGCCGAGCCCGGCCCTCAGGTGCCGCCATCCGGCCGCCATTCGGACAGTCGACGTCGCCTCGCTCAAGCGGAGCAAAGCGCATGACACGGGTCGGTTGAACCCCTGTTCCGTCAATGGGAACATTGCCGGAAAATGCGCCGGCAATTGCGCCGGCGATTATTTCTGAATACGGCGGATACTCCGGTTGGGCGGGTCAGAATGTGGCGGAGGCAAGTCGAAAACGGGGGGACTGAACATGACGTCTAGGCGGCGATTGACGCTGTTGGCGGTAACCATCGCAGCCGCACCACTCGCACTGGGTGCGTGCACCATCGACGGGGGGTCGGTCGGCTCGGCCAAGAAGCACGCCGCGTCGCCGGAACTCGCCGTGACACCGGGGGACAAGGCCCGGGACGTCCCGGTCAGCGCCGAGGTGGGCGCCGTGGTCAAGGGCGGGCGGGTCACCGGCGTACGCCTCACCGACGACAAGGGCAAGCAGGTCGACGCCGAGCCGCGCGAGGACGGCTCCGGCTGGGTGCCGAGGGTTCCGCTGCAACCAAAACGGACCTACACCGCCGAGGTGACCGCGACCGGTGACTCCGGCGCCACCACCACCCGCACCAGCACGTTCACGACGATGGCCAAATCCACCAAACCACGGATCACCAGTACCCTCTATTTTGTCGGCAATCGGACGTACGGCACGGCCATGCCGGTAACGGTGGCGTTCGACCCGGGAATTCCGAAAGAGGCCAGAGCGGATGTCCAGCGGCGGTTGTTCGTAAAGACCAATCCACCGCAGCCGGGCACCTGGTCGTGGCTGGAGGATGGCACCCAGGTCTATTACCGCGCGCCCGATTTCTGGAAGCCGGGTACCACCATCAGCGTCCGGGCCGGCCTGGAGGGTCTGCCGATCGGAAAGGACCGGGTCGGTGACGCCGAGCGGACCGCGACCTCCAAGATCGGACGACAGCTCTCGCTCGAGATCGACAACGCCACCAAGCTGATGACCGTGCTGCGCGACGGCAAGCAGATTCGCCAGATCCCGGTCAGCCTGGGCAAGCCGAGCACGCCGAGTTCCAGCGGCAAGATGGTGATCATGGAGAAGCACGAGCGGGTCACCTTCGACACCCGGGGTGAGCCGGACGGTGGCTACGTGGTCGACGTCGACGACGCGCAGCGCTACACCTGGGGCGGTGAGTTCATCCACTCCGCCCCCTGGTCGGAGGGGGACCAGGGCAGCACCAACGTGTCGCACGGTTGCGCGAACGTCTCCGCCACCGCGGCCGACTGGTTGATGGGGGTGACGCAGGTTGGTGATCTGGTCACCGTCACGGGCACCGAGGTGGAGCTACAGCCGGGCAACGGCTGGACCGCCTGGAACGTGAGTTGGGACGAGTTCGCCCGGGGCAGCGCCCTGCCGGTGCCGCCCGGGCTCAAGCCCGCGCCGGTCGCCCCGGCGCATCCGGGCGCGGTGGCCGGCGGATCGCCCGCCCCGGCGCCGTCGGTCAGCGGCCGCTGAGACACCCCGTG
>NZ_JBEXHP010000174.1:0-7772 GCF_040607895.1 Micromonospora sp. NPDC005220 | reverse complement strand
CGCCGGCGTGCGGCCGTGCCGGGGGCGCGCTGCCGCCCGCGGGCGTGCGCTCCGGGGCGGCGCGCCCCCGCGCCCGCCGGGCCGCGCCCCCCCCCACCGCGCCCCGCGCCTGCGCCAACGCCTCGATCACACCCTGACACTAGAACAGGTGTACGACAAAACCAGTCACCATGATCAATGAGGGACCCGGTCCGGGTGGCTGGTGTTGACCGGTGGTTGACCGGGTCCGGGGAGGTGTGGTGCGGCAGGAGAGATGACGATGTAAAAATTTCTAGACACCATGTCAAAGACGCCATACTATGGGCATGTCAAGAATTCTTTACAGTAGGAGGCGGCCGTGACACACGAGGAGAAACGGGCCTGGATCATGCTGGTGGTCAGCGTGGTGGGCTACGCCGTCTACGCCGCCGTCGTCCTGAACCGGGCCGACGACGGCCCGCTCACCGCCACCCCGTATGCCGCGGTCCTGCTGTGGACGGTCGGCGGGGCCATCGTCGCGAACATCGTGGCCGAGATCGGGATGGGTGTGGTGAACCCCAAAGCCTCCCGGGCCAAGGACGTCCGTGACCGGGAGATCGGACGACTCGGTGACCACGTCGGCCAGGCGTTCGTGGTCGTCGGCGCGGTGTCGGCGATGCTGATGGCGCTGGCCGAGTGGGACCGGTTCTGGATCGCCAACGTCATCTACCTGTGCTTCGTCCTGTCGGCGGCGGTTGGTGGCCTGGCGAAGGTGATTGTCTACCGCAAGGGTGTCCCGCAGTGGTGAAGCCGACCCGCGTCACGAACAACATCCGCGCGCTGCGCTTCGCGCACGGCGAGATGACCCAGGCCGAGCTCGCCGAGCGGATCGGCGTGACCCGGCAGACCGTCATCGCCATCGAGCAGAGTCGCTACTCGCCGTCGCTGGAGATGGCGTTCAAGATTGCGCGCTTGTTCGACGCACGTCTCGACGACGTCTTCCAATACCCCGAAGAGGCGGCGCCATGAAGGCCATCGTCCAGGACAGCTACGGCCCAGCCGACGTGCTCCACCTCCGCGACATAGACCAACCGACCGTGAACGACGAGGAGGTCCTCGTCCAGGTCCGCGCCGCCGGGGTCGACCCCGGAGTGTGGATCTTCATGACCGGTCGGCCCTACCTGGCGCGGCTGGCCGGCGGGCTGCGCCGGCCCCGGGTTCCGGTGCGCGGCCGGGATCTGGCCGGGGTGGTGGTTGCGGTCGGCGCTCGGGTGACCCGGTTCCGGCCCGGCGACGAGGTGTTCGGCACCTGTCTGCGCGGCTCGTACGCCGAGTTCGCGAGCGCGCCGGAGCGGCGGCTGGCCCGCAAACCGGCCAACCTGTCGTTCGCGCAGGCCGCCGCCGCGCCGGTCTCCGGGATGACGGCGCTGCGTGCGGTCCGCGACAGCGGCGGGGTGCGCCCGGGGCAACGCGTCCTGGTCATCGGCGCATCCGGCGGCGTCGGGTCGCACGCCGTACAGATCGCCAAGGCGTACGGGGCGACGGTCACCGCCGTCTGCACGCCGGCCAGGGCCGCGTTCGTACGCACCCTCGGCGCCGACGACATCCTCGACTACACCAGCGAGGAGGTCGACCGCGATGGTCCGATCTATGACGTGGTCATCGACACGGGCGGCGATCGGCCGATCTCTCTCCTGCGCCGCGCCCTCACCCCACACGGGACATTGGCGCTGGTCGGCGGCACGTACACCAAGGGCCCGGTGCTCAGCGGCTACGACCGGCAGATGTTCCGCGCGCCGCTGCTATCGGTGTTCGTCGGTCAACGGCTGCGTAGCGTGAGCGCGGTCGAGCGAACCAAGGACCTGAGCGAGCTGGGAAACCTCATCGAATCGGGGGCGCTCACCCCGGCGGTCGACCGCACTTATCCTCTGGCCGAGACGGCGGACGCGATCCGCCACCTCCGGCATGGGCACCCGGCGGGGAAGATCGTCGTCACCATGTGACCCGGTGGTCGCCGCGACGCGCAGCCGCAGCCGCAGGACCGGGCGGCACCGACCACCGTTCGTGACCCGTCGCTCGGAGTGTCGTCCTGGGCTGGGCGAACAGGGGGACGGGTGGCGGGGGTGGACGCAGCCCACCCCCGCCAGCCCAGACCACTGGACTATTAGAAGGTGTGCTCAGCGGCGGGGAATTCGCCGCCGCGGACCTCGTCGGCGAACCGGCGGGTGGCGTCGTTGAGCGCGCCGGCCAGATCCGCGTACCGCTTCACGAAGCGGGGCGCCTTACCGGTCCGCAGCCCGGCCATGTCCTGCCAGACCAGCACCTGCGCGTCGGTGTCCGGGCCCGCGCCGATACCCACAGTGGGGATCGGCAGTTCGTGGGTGATCCGCTTGGCCACCTCGCCGGGCACCATCTCCAGCACCACCGCGAACGCGCCCGCCTCCGCCACCGCCCAGGCGTCGGCCAGCACCTCGTCGGCGGTGTCGCCGCGACCCTGCACGCGGTAGCCGCCCAGGGTGTGCTCGCTCTGCGGGGTGAAACCGATGTGCGCCATCACCGGAATGCCGGCGCCGACGATCGCGGCGATCTGCGCGGCGTTGCGGCGGCCACCCTCCAACTTCACCGCGTGACAGCCACCCTCCTTCATGAACCGGACGGCGGTCCGCAGCGCCTGGGCCGGACCCTCCTCGTACGAGCCGAACGGCAGGTCACCGACGATCAGCGCCTGCCGGGTGGCCCGCACCACGGCCCGCACCAGCGGAAGCAGCTCGTCGACGGTGATCGGCAGGGTCGTCTCGTAGCCGAACACGTTGTTCGCGGCCGAGTCGCCGACCAGCAGCACCGGCACACCGGCCTGGTCGAAGATCGACGCCGTGTACTGGTCGTACGAGGTGAGCATCGGCCACCGCTCGCCGCGCTCCTTGGCGGCCATCAGGTCGCGGGTGCGGACCCGTCGGGTGGCTGGGCCGCCGTACAACGCGGTCACCTCGTGCGGAGTGGACTCCACCATCTCTGTCTCCCTTCCTCGAGGCCGCCTGCGCGGTCCCCGGGTTCCGTCGCGATCGTCGCACCGTGAGACGGGGTGACGGCAGGGCCCAGTGCAAGATGTCACTCCGCGCCGGGCAAGGCCGCGGCGTCGCAGCCGGAAGGCGCCCGCGCGGCGGCGCCGGGCCGCGCCACCGACCCGGCACCCCCAGGTGTACGGCTCAGCCGTGCTCGCGCCACCGGTTGGTGATCGGCAGACGGCGGTCCCGGCCGAACGCCTTCATGGAGATCTTCGTGCCCGGGGCCGACTGCCGTCGCTTGTACTCGGCGGTATCCACCAACCGCAGCACCTTGTCCACGATCGCCGGGTCGTGCCCCGACTCGACCAGCCCGTCGCGGCCGAGGTCGCCGTCGACGTACCCGATCAGGATCGGGTCCAGGACGTCGTAGTCGGGCAGGTTGTCGCTGTCGAGTTGGCCGGGGCTCAGCTCGGCGCTCGGCGGCTTGCCGATCGAGTTCTCCGGGATCGGGGCGGTCTCACCGCGCCGGGCCGCGTCCCTGTTGCGCCACTTCGCAAGCCGCCAGATCAGCGTCTTCCAGACGTCCTTGACCGGGTTGAAGCCGCCCACCGAGTCGCCGTACAGGGTGGAGTAGCCGACCGCCAGCTCACTCTTGTTGCCGGTGGTCAGCACCAGGTGGCCCTCCTGGTTCGACAGCGCCATCAGGATCACGCCACGGACCCGGGCCTGCAGGTTCTCCACGGCGATCCCGGACAGCGACAGGTTGGCCAGGAAGGCGTCCACCATCGGCTGGATCGGCTCGATCCGGTAGTCCAGGCCGGTGCGCTTGGCCAGGTCGGCGGCGTCCTCCCGGGAGTGCTCCGAGGAGTGCTGGCTGGGCAGCGACACCCCGACCACCCGGTCCGGCCCGAGCGCGTCGACGGCGAGCGCGGCCACCACCGCCGAGTCGATGCCGCCGGAGAGACCGAGCACCACCGACGGGAACCGGTTCTTGTTGACGTAGTCGCGTAGCCCCACCACCAGCGCCTGCCACACCTCCGCCTCGTCGGCCACCGGCTCGAACAGCCCGCCGGTGGCGGCCGGGCCGGACGGCGAGGGCGGAACGCCGTCCAGGGTGCTGTGCACGATCCGCATGCCGTCCGCCACCGTCTCGGTGGTCGGCGGGGCGCCGGCGGCCGGCAGCTCCACGTCGTGCACGAGCAGGTGTTCGACGAACTGCGGGGCCCGGGTGAGCAGCTCACCGTCGGCGCTGACGATCATCGAGTCGCCCTCGAAGACCAGCTCGTCCTGGCCGCCGGTCATGTTGACGTACGCGATGGTGGCGCCCGCCTCGGCGGCCCGGCGGCGGACCAGCGGCAGCCGGATGTCGTCCTTGTTCAGCTCGTACGGCGAGCCGTTGATGTTGACGACCAGGCCGACGCCGGCCCTCCGGGCGGCGGCGAACGGACCGCCGGCCTGCCACAGGTCCTCGCAGATGGTCATGGCGACGTCCACGCCGCCGATCCGCACCACGCTCAGGATGTCGCCGGGGACGAAGTAGCGGTCCTCGTCGAAGACCCCGTAGTTGGGCAGGTGGTGCTTGAAGTAGCGGGCGGCCACCACGCCCCGGTGCAGCAGCGCGGCGGCGTTGCGGGCACCTCGGCCCGGCTCGGCGTCCCCGCTGACCTGCGGCGGCCCGTCGGCGTCCAGGTAGCCGACCACGACCGGCACCTCGCCGAGACCGTCGGCGGCCAGGTCGGCGGCCAGCCGCTGCACGGCGGCCTGGGACGCGGCGACGAAGGAACGCCGGAAGACCAGGTCCTCGACCGGGTAGCCGGTCAGCATCATCTCCGGGAAGAGCACCAGCTGGGCACCGGCATCGGCGGCCTGGCGGGTCCAGCTGCGGACCAGGTCGGCGTTTCCGGCGAGGTCGCCGACGGTCGGGTCGACCTGGGACAGGGCGAGACGCAGGGTGGGCATGTCCTCATCTTGCCCCAGCCTCCGCGGGAGAATCCGTACCCTCGGACGAGATTGCCGCCACCTGCCGCGATGGGCGCGCGCCAGGCCGCGGCGGCAGGAGCTGGGCCGTCCCGGCGGCGGACGCGGCGGCACGGCGGGAGCCCACGCTCGTCGGACGGGATGCGAGGGGACGGCCGGCGGCAGTTCGCGTAACGTCTGCGTAACCAGGCCCGGGAACACTGGGCGATCAGGTCGGGTGCAGCCCGGCCAAGGCGGACAAAAGAGTGTCGCGAGGGGTTGGGGAAGTGGACCGTCAGCAGGAGTTCGTCCTCCGCACGCTGGAAGAGCGGGACATCCGGTTCGTCCGGCTGTGGTTCACCGACGTTCTGGGCACGCTCAAGAGCGTTTCGGTGGCACCCGCCGAGCTGGAGGCCGCCTTCGAGGAGGGCATCGGCTTCGACGGCTCGGCGATCGAGGGCTTCGCCCGGGTCTTCGAATCGGACATGGTGGCCATGCCCGACCCGACCACCTTCCAGGTCTTCCCCTTCGAGGGCGGGGTCAGCGGCGAGAGCGCCCGGATGTTCTGCGACATCCTGCTGCCCGACGGCGGCCCGTCCTGGGCCGACCCCCGGCACGTGCTGCGCCGTGCGCTGTCCAAGGCGGCCGAGAAGGGCTTCACCTTCTACACCCACCCCGAGATCGAGTTCTTCCTGCTGGAAAATGGTCCGCAGGACGGCTCGGTGCCCACCCCGGTCGACACCGGCGGCTACTTCGAGCACACCACCCACGCCGTGGCCCGCGACTTCCGCCGTCAGGGCGTGCTGGCGCTGGAGCGGATCGGCATCTCGGTGGAGTTCAGCCACCACGAGGTCGCACCCGGCCAGCAGGAGATCGACCTGCGCTACGCCGACGCGCTGACCACCGCCGACAACATCATGACCTTCCGGCACGTGGTCAAGGAGGTCGCGCTCTCCACCGGGGTGCAGGCCAGCTTCATGCCGAAGCCGTTCACCGACCAGCCGGGCAGCGGGATGCACACCCACCTGTCGCTGTTCGAGGGCGAGCGCAACGCCTTCCACGACAGCGGCGACCCGATGAAGCTGTCCAAGGTGGCGAAGTCGTTCATCGCCGGCCTGCTGGTGCACGCCCGGGAATACACCGCGGTCACCAACCAGTGGGTCAACTCGTACAAGCGGCTCTTCCCACAGGCCCTCCCGGACCGGATCACCGAAAGCCCCGCGTACGTCTGCTGGGGTCACCTCAACCGGTCCGCGCTGGTCCGCGTTCCGGCGTACGGCAAGCCCAACTCGGCCCGGGTCGAGGTCCGCTCACTGGACTCGGCGGCCAACCCGTACCTCGCCTTCGCGGTGCTGCTCGGCGCCGGCCTGAAGGGCATCGAGGAGGGGTACGAGCTGCCGCCGGGCGCCGAGGACGACGTCTGGTCGCTGACCAGCGCCGAACGGCGCGCCATGGGCTACGAGGCGCTGCCGGAGAACCTCGCCGAGGCGATCGACGTGATGGCCGGCTCCGAGCTGGTCGCGGAGGTGCTCGGCGAGCACGTCTTCGACTTCTTCCTGCGCAACAAGCGGGCCGAGTGGGAGCAGTACCGCCGCGAGGTCACCCCGTACGAGCGGCAGCGCTACCTGGCGCTGTAGGCAGGGGCTGACGCGATTGCGCGCTGCCGCTATCGTCTCGATCATCGCGCCGGTACCCCTCCGGGCGGAGAGTCGGGAGGCAGTCGGTGCTGGAGGATCTGTTCAGCGGTGCCTGGCAGAGCGTCGTGTTCGGGATCGTCGGCGTCGGGCTGATGGCGGCCGGCTTCGGGCTCGTCGACCTGCTCACCCCGGGTCGGCTACGAGACCTGATCTGGGTCGACCGCAACGCCAACGCGGGGTTGCTGCTCGCCGCCAACCAGCTCGGCATCGCCGGGATCGTCTTCACCGCGATCCTGACCAGCTACAGCGACTTCGGCAAGGGGCTCGCCTCCACCCTGATCTTCGGGCTGGTCGGGTTGGTGATCATGGCGTTGGCCTTCGTGGTGCTGGACCTGCTCACCCCCGGCAAGCTCGGCGAGGTCATCTGCTCGCCCGACCCGCACCCGGCCGCCCGGGTCAGCGCCGCCACCCACTTCGGGGCCGCGCTGATCGTCTGCGCCTGCATCGCCTGACGGCGGCTCTCCGCGCCCCCGCGCCTGCGGCCGATCCGTCTGCGGGCCGTGCGTCTGTGGGCCGTGCATCTGAGGCCGATCGTCAGCGGGCGGTCCGTCTGCGGGCCGTGCGTCTGCGGCCGTGCGTCTGTGGGCCGTGCGTCTGCCGCCGTGCGTGTGCGGCGGTCCGCCTGTGGCCGGTCGCCTGCCGCCGTGCAGATCTTGGACAGTTTCCGTTAGGTCGTGACGGTAACTGTCCAAGATCTCCTGGTCGGTTGGGGCGTCCGCGTCTGTGGGCGGTCGCCGGGGGCGTCGTACCCCGGCCGTAGCGTGCCGGGCATGAACCGCACGGATCGCCTCTACGCGCTGGTCGAGGAGTTGCGGGCGGTGTCACCGCGGCCGCGCAGCGCCCGCTGGCTGGCCGCGCGCTTCGAGGTGAGCAGCCGGACCATCGAACGGGACCTCGGCGCGTTGCAGGAGGCCGGGGTGCCGATCTGGGCCGAGCCCGGGCGCACCGGCGGCTACGTCCTGGACCGCGCCCGTACCCTGCCCCCGGTCAACCTGACCGCCGCCGAGGCGGTGGCGATGGCGGTGGCGCTGCACCGGCTCGCCGGCTCGCCGTGCGCCGGGCCGGCCGGCGCCGCGCTGCGGGCGCTGGGGGCGGGGGTGCGGGGCGCCGAGGCCGCCGAGGCGCACCGCCGCGCCGGCCGGGGGCGCGGGGGCGG
>NZ_JBEXHP010000173.1:0-8140 GCF_040607895.1 Micromonospora sp. NPDC005220 | reverse complement strand
GGGGGGGGGGGGGCCGGCCCGGGGGTCCGGGGGGGGGCGGGGCCCCCCCGGGCCCGCCGCCGCCGACCGGTTGCGCGCCGCTGGGCACCAGGTCAGCACCCCCGACCTGTACGGCGTCCCGCCCGCCGACACCGTCGAGGAGGGCTTCGCCCTGCTCGACAAGATCGGCCACGACGTGGTGCTGGACCGGGCCCGCGCCGCGCTGCGTGACCTGCCACCGGAGACGGTGCTCGCCGGCTTCTCGATGGGCGCCGGTGTGGCCGGGGCGCTGCTGACCGAGCGGCCCGACGCCGCCGGTCTGCTCCTGCTGCACGGCACCGGTGGCGCCCCGGACGCGGTCCGAGCCGGGTTGCCGGTGCAGCTGCACCTCGCCGATCCCGACCCGTACGACGCGCCGGACGAGGTCGACGAGTGGCAGCAGGCCATGACCGACGCCGGCGCCGATCTGACGGTGTTCCGTTACCCCGGGGTGGGCCACCTGTTCACCGATCCGGACCTGGCCGAGTACGCCCCGGACGCCAGCGGGGCGGCCTGGCCGCGCGTGCTGGCCTTCCTGGCCGCTCGCTGATCACCAGGCCCGGCCGTGGTCACCGGTTGCGACCGTTCCGTAGCGTGAGGGCAGACTCTCGCTATCGAAGGGCGTGCCCTCGTGAACGAAACGGTCCTCAGCGTCATCGGTCTGATCCTGGTCGCGGTCTCGCTCTGCTTCTCCGCGCTCCAGACCCGGGAGGTCGCGAGGCAGAGCCGCATCAACAACCGCATCGGCTCGGCGAACGCGATCCTCGAGATGAACAACGTGGGTCAGGGGTGGCACGATCGACTGCTCGAAGACCCCGATCTTCGCCCGTACTTCTTTGACCGGAAGCCCTGCCCGCCCGACGACCCGGCGCGCCCGAAGGTGGTGACTCTCGCCGAACGTCTCGCGGACCTTCTCGAGTGCAACCTCCAGATGGCCCCGCTGCTGCCCGCCTTCACCTTCGCCCACACCTGGCACCTCTGGCCGGCCCACATGTTGCGGCAGAGCCCCGTTCTGGTCGAGGTGGTCGAGGAGCACCCCGGCTGGTGGGAGGCGTTGGACGACCTCCAACAGCAGGTCCGTGCGGAGACGCCGCTGACCCATCCGCTCCTGCGGGCACCCGGTTCCCGGTGGCGGAGGCTCCGTTCCGGCGTCGGAGCCGGCCTACGTCCGACGCGCGACGTCGACGCCGCGACGGCGACCCCGGCGGGCGGCGCAGCCGCGATCCCGCGACCTCGCCGCCGGGCTGGCTGAGTCGCCGGGGCGTGGAGTTTCTGTGTTACCACCGTGACCGGCCCGGCTCGGCGGCGTTGCGCGACGAGCTGTTGGCTGAGCACTGGTCATACATGGACCGGTACGCGGCTGCAATGATCGCCCGCGGCCCGACCTTCGTCGGCGACACGCCCACCGGCAGCGTGCACATCGTCGACGTGCCCGACCCGGCCGCCGCGCGAGCCTTCGCCTTCGAGGAGCCGAACTACCAGGCCGGTGTGTACCGGGACGTGGCGGTGCGCCGGTGGCACAACGCGCTGGGCCGCACCATGTGGGACTTCCCGGGCGGCCGGACCGGCGGCAACCGCTATCTGGTGCTCGGCCTCGGCGCCGGGCAGGCCATTGACGTGGCCGTGCCGTCCGCCCCGGACGAGTTGATCGCGTACGGGCCTCTGCTGTCCGACGACGGCGTCACCTGGCTCGGTACCGCCGTGCTGCTCCGGGCGGCGAACCCGGACGCGGCGCGCGCCATCCTGACGGCGGACCGGTACGCCGACGTCGAGGTGCACAACTGGCAGTTCGGCGGGAGACCGTCCTGACCACCCTGCTCGAACTGTCAGGCGGAGGCGGGCAGGTCGTCCGGTCGGCGGATCAACGGCGGGCGGGGTATTGCCCGTACCTTGCCGGGCGGAGTGCCGACGTCGGCGAGTGTCCAGCGTCCAGCTGAACTCGCAGGCGTGGTGCGGATCGACGCTGCGGGCCGCTCGATGTCCCGGGGCGAGTCACCGCCCGCACTGCGGGGAGGTAGAGGGGCCGGCGTTGGCGGTACGTCGCCCGCAGAGGCGACGGCTCGGAGCCGGCGTAAGCCCGCCCCACGGTTGGTGCCGGGACTCGACACGGCTGGACGGGCGGCCATCGTCGGGGTGGGGTTCCGTCCCCTCAGCGCTGTCGGGCTGGTGGCACCCCCTGGTCCCGCCGAGGCCAGCGCCGCGAAGACGGCGTCCAGGCGGCCGGTCCGAGTGCCAACGGTGTCGAGGCGCACGATCTCGGCACTCCGCGCCGCCGAGCCGTTGACCGCATCAGCGCGCTGGTCGGGCGGGTTGGCGTCCCGGTGCACGGTATCGAGGTGCGGGACGCTGGCGGCCCGGCGCTGGAAGACGGCCCGCAGGGCGCGGGGCAACCGTTCGGCGGCGACCTGGCGCAGCGCGGGCGCGGCAAACGCGTACCCGTCGACGTGGTGGGGGAGCAGCAGCCCGGCGCCGACCAGCGCGCGTAGTGCGGGTGCGGACCGCCCGGACGCCCAGCCGAGTGCCCGGTCCACGGCCGCGCCGGAGACCAGCCCACCGAGGGTGCCGGCGGCCATCAGCACCGCCCGCCGCTCACCGTCGAGGTGGTCCAGCTCCGCGCCGACGGCTCGGCGTACCGCCTCGGGCAGCGGGGGCGCCGCCGGATCGGCACCGTCCACGACCGACGTGACGTACGCCGCCGCGTGCCCGGGTCGACCTCCCACCAGCGGCAGTAGCCGGTCGACCAGGGCCACCGGCTGCCCGGCCCGACTGAGCAGGTGGCGCAGCAGCCGCCCGGACTGCACCGTGGCCAACGGTCCGATCGTCACCGGTCGGGCCGGACCGGGCCTGGTATCGGCCCACTGCGGCTGGTGCACGGTGAGCACGGCCAGCGGCAGCCCACGCTCCGTCGCCGCGGTGAACAGCGCGTGCAGGAACCGGCTCACCGTCGGCGCGGCCCGGTCCAGGTCGTCGACCGCCACGATCAGCGGCCGATGGGCGGCCAGGCGCAGCAGGACCTCCCGGCAGATCGCCGCGCCGGCGAGTGCGGCCGCCGATCCGTCCGGGGTGGTCAGCATCCGTTGCAGCGCCGGAACCGCGGTGGCCACAGTGGTCGGCGGGAACAGAGGCGTCAGGGCGGCGACGAGCCGGTCGTGGACCGCCGCCGGCCCGTCGCTGTGCCGGATCCCGGCGAGGGTGCGCAGCAGGTGCGCGACAGGCGCCAACACCTGATCGGGGTACGGCTGGCAGGTCGCCACGCACCAGCGGACCGACACTCCGTCCACGGTGGTCAGGCCCCGGGTCAGCTCGTGCAGCAGCCGGCTGCGGCCACTGCCGGTGGGGCCGACCAGGGAGATCCAGCGCGGTGTCCGCTCCCGGATGGCCCCGCTCAGCTGGTCGCGGATGGTGGCCAGCTCGCGGCGTCGCCCGATCAACGGGCCGTCGTGCCGGACGGCGCCGGGGCGTACCGGACCGATGGCGTGCCAGACCGGCACCGGCGGCACCCGGCCGGCGACCGGCACCGGTGTCAGCTGACGCTGGGTGATCAGGCCGGCGGTGGCGCGGGCGGTGGCCGCGCAGAGCGCGACGGCGCCGGGTGCGGCGCGCTCCTGCAGGCGGGCCGCGGCGGTGATCACCGCGCCGCTGGCCACACCGTGCCCGCCGGTGACGACGTCACCCAGGTCGACCACCACCTCGCCGGTGGCGACGCCGACCCGGACGCGCAGCCTGATGTCGTCGACCATGGGCCGGCGGTCCAGCGCGGCCTGGATCTCCAGCCCGGCGCGCACCGCCCGGTACGCGTCGAAACCGTCGGAGTGCCGGGCGCCGAAGAGCGCCATCACCGCGTCACCGATGTACTTCTCCACCACCCCCTGCCAGCGGTGCAGCACACCGGCCACAGTGTCGAAGTAGGCCCGTTGCAACGCCCGGACGTCCTCCGGGTCGAGCCGGTCCACCAGGGCCGTGGAGCCGACGATGTCCGCGAAGAGGACGGTGACGACGCGCCGCTCCTGGGGTACCGGCCAGAGCGGGGTGACGGTCCGTTGGGTGTCGACGATGATGCTGGTGGTCATGGGTGTCGCACCGGCCTTTCTCCCCGCTGTTGCCTGATCACCTCCGGAGATTGGCATTCCTGGGCCGACGGGGGATCTGCCGAACGACGTATGTCGGCCGCCTGCAACCTTTAGTCGCAAAGTCGACGCGAGGAGTACCACAAGCGGCAGGCGGCCGTAGAACGGTGTGGGGCCCTGTGATTAGGCTGCGTGACATGGCCAGCGATGTGGACACCGCACCGCTCGTGGGCCGGGCCGAGCTGGTGCAGACGGTTCGGTACGCGTTGCTCGGTGACGGCGCGCACGGGCAGACCGCCGCAGTCTTCCTGACCGGCGAGAGCGGTGTGGGGAAGACCCGGCTGTTGGGCGAGATCGGCGACCGCCTTCGGGAGCGGGGCGCCGTGGTGCTCACCGGCAGCTGCCTGGACATCGGCGACGCCTCCCCATTGCACCCGCTGTTGCAGGCACTGCGCCGGTTCGACACCGAGGTGTCCGCCACGCATGCCCGCACCTCCTCGGCGGTGCGGGGGCTGTTGCAGATGTTCGCCGACGAGACCGCTGGCCCCGACGGCGCGGGCGCGCTGCTGGAGCGGGTCTCGCGCGGCCTGCACCTGATCGCCGAGGGCCGCCCGCTGGTGCTGATCCTCGACGACCTCCAGTGGGTCGACCGCAGCACCCGGCAGCTTCTGCTCTACCTGCTCGCCGGCCTGGGCGATCTCCAGCTGTCGGTGCTGGCCGCGGTTCGGGCCGAGTCGTTGCAGGGCGCGCACCCACTGCGCCGGGTGCTCACCGAGCTGCGTCGGCTCCGTACGGTGCAGGTGCTCGACCTGGTGCCGCTGGGTCGGGCCGACACCGAGACGCTCGCCGCCGCGGTGGTGGGCCGGCCGCTGACCCCGGACGCGGCCGAGCAGGTGTGGCAGCGCAGCGGTGGCAACCCGTTCGTCATCGAGGAGTTGGCTCGGGACCTGCGCGACGGCCGCGACGGGCTGTCCGAGACGCTGCGGGAGATCTTCCTCGATCGGGTCGACGCGCTGCCCCAGCACGCGCACGCCGTGGTGCACGCGGTGGCCGCCGGTGTCGAGCCGGTGCAGCACTGGCTGCTGGCCGAGGTGCTGCGGATGCCGGAGGACGAGCTGATCGCCGCGGCCCGAGCCGCGGTGGCGCACCGGCTGCTCGTCGGCGCCGACGAGGGCTACCGGCTGCGGCACCGCCTCGTCGCCGAGGTGCTGGCGCACGAGCTGCTGCCGGCCGAGCGCTCCGGGCTGCACCGCCGCTACGCCGAGGCGCTGACCACGGCCCCGGCTGAGCTGCACCAGGCCCGGTTGGCGCACCACTGGAGGCTGGCCGGCGAGCCGGCGCGCGCCCTGCCGGCGGCGGTGGCCGCCGCTCAGGAGGCCGAGCGGCTGCACGGTTACGCCGAGGCGCACCGGCACTGGTCGGCGGCGTTGCAGTTGGCCGCCGAGCCGGGCCCGCTGACGGTGGACCGGGTCGAGCTGCTCGAGAACGCCGCCGAGGCGGCCCACCACTGCGGGGAGCACGCCCGCGCGTTGGCCCTGCTGGAGGAGGTGGCCGCGTTGCGGGGCGGTGAGCCGAGCTGCGCGCTGCACATCCGTCGCGCCCGCTACCTGGCCGCCGCCGGTCGCTCCGCGCTGGCCGAGGAGGAGTACCAGCGGGCGCTGAAGGCGGCCGACTGCTCCCCGCGGGACCGGGCCGCCGCCGCCGCCCGCCTGGCCGAGTTGCTGCTGCACCTGGGCCGGTACGCCGACGCCGGCGAGCGGGCCCGCGAGGCGCTGGCGTTGGCCGAGAACGCGGAGGATTCCGCTACCGAAATCGTGCTGGCCAGTTCGGCGCTGGGCTTCAGCGACGCCTTTCTGGAAGACCCGGACGCCGGTCTGGCGGTCATGCGTGACGCCCTCGAGACCGCCGAGCGGGCCGGTCAGCCGGAGGACGTGGCCTGCGCGTACCTGCACCTGGCGGAGCTGCTGACCGGGCCACTGAACGTCCTCGAAGAGGGCGTGGTGGTGGCCCGCCGGGGCGCGGAACGGGTGGCCGAGCTGGGGCTGGGCCGCACCTGGGGCACCCGGCTGCTGGCCATCGCCATCAACGGGCTGTTCCGGGTGGGTCAGTGGGCCGAGGCGGAGAAGGTGGTGGCCGCGGCGCTGCGGCATCGACCGTCCGGTGCGGACGCCGTGGAGCTGCTGCTGGCCCGGTGCCGGCTCTCGGTGGGCTACGGCGACATCGAGGCCGCCGGTCGGGACCTCGACGCGGTGGCGACTCTGCTCGCCGGCGGCGGGGCGCGGCACGTCATACCGCTGCTCACCCTGCGCTCCGGGCTGGCCATGTGGGAGGGCCGGCACGACGTGGCGCGGCAGGCCGTGCAGCGTGGCCTCACCGAGAGCCGTTCCGACGACGTGATGATCCTCTCCGCGTTGGTCTGGCACGGTCTGCGCGCCGAGGCGGAGGCGTACGCCAGTCGCACCGTGGAGGTGGACCCGACGGCGGTACGCCGGCTGCGGGACGTGGCCGATCGGATGGCCCGCAAGAGCGCCGGCGCCGCCCGGCCGGTGCGCTCGGTGGTGGAGGGCTTCCTGGCGCTGTGCGCCGCCGAGGTGAGCCGCCTCGACGGCAGCGACCCGGAGCTGTGGGCCGTGTCGGCCGCCGAGTGGGATCGACGCAATCACCCCTATCCGGCGGCCTACTCGCGGCTGCGACAGGCCGAGGCGCTGCTGGCACGCCGCAGCCGGATCGCCACCGCCGGCAAGCTCCTGCGGGAGGCGTACCGGGTGGCGCAGGGGTTGGGCGCGGTGCCGTTGACCTCGGAGATCCGCGAGTTGGCCGGGCGGGCCCGGGTGTCGCTGGACGAGCGCGACACGACCACCGGTACGCGCAGCGCGCCGGCCGAGGCGTCCGACGACGAGTTGACCGCGCTCACCGCCCGGGAGCGGGAAGTGCTCGCCCTGGTCGCCGAGGGGTTGACCAACAAGGAGATCGGGCAGCGGCTGTTCATCAGCGAGCGGACCATCGGTGTGCACGTGTCGCACATCTTCGACAAGCTCCAGGTCCGTACCCGCGTGCAGGCCAGCGCGATCCAGTTGCGCAACCAACGGGCCTGACTGAGCACTCCGACGTATCCCGGCGCGTGTGCGCGCCGGGATACGTCGTTCTACTGATCCGGCGGGCCGGTGTCGGCTGAGAGGCTGAGCCGCGTCGACGACGGCACGGGGGATGCCGCCGACCACGATGGAGGAGAAATGATCGAACCGGTCTGGGGGCCTGTGCACCGGGACATCGTCGACCTGCTCGCCGATCATCCCGCGGACGTGCCAGCCGTGGTCGATCACCTGACCAAGCTCCAGGACATGCTGGTCCGGCTGCCACCGTTGGAGGCCAGTTGCCCCCTCGCTGACTTCAACAAGCTCTACCTGACCATCACCAGCAGCGTGCTGGACGGGCTGTACGACGACCGCTTCATCGACCCGGTCTTCCTCTCCCGGCTCGACGTCGAGTTCGCCGCCCGGTACTTCGACGCGATGCGGCTGTGGACCGACTCCAGCCCCGGCACCCCGAAGGCGTGGTCGTGCCTCTTCGAGCGGATGCGGGGGCCGGACGCCCGTCCGCTGCCCTCGGCGGCGGCCGGGGTGAACGCGCACATCAACTTCGACCTGCCGTTCGCCCTGGTGACGACGTTCGACCACCTGGAGTCGGAGCCGGTCGACGGCAGCGACCAGCACCACGACTACCTCGAGATCAACAACATCTTCGCCGACAAGATCCCCGGTCTGCGCCGGGGCTATCTGGAGCGGTGGCAGCTGCTCATCGACATGCTCAACGGTGACATCGACGACTGGTACCAGGGGGAACTGGTCGAGTACACGCGCGATGTCGCCTGGCGCAACGCGCAGAAGATCTGGCGGTGCCGGCACGATCCGGACGCCCGCGAGTGTGAGCGCACCCGGCTGGACGACAACGCCGCGGCGCTCGGCCGGCTGCTGCTCTCGCCCCTCGGGGCGTTCCTGCAGTAGCCGGGACGGGGGGTCCCCGCGCTCCGCCGCCCCCCACGGGGCGGAGCGCGG
>NZ_JBEXHP010000172.1:0-8409 GCF_040607895.1 Micromonospora sp. NPDC005220 | reverse complement strand
TCCACCAGCGGCAGGGCTACGAGATCCTGCACACCCTGGCGCACGGCACCCCCGCGCAGCAGGCGATGGCCCAGGACGCGGTGGACCGTTGGTGGGCGGCAGGCGGTCGGGGCCGAGTGCTCGGGGCCCGGCGGACGGTCGGTGACGCGGGTCAGTCCCGGGTCTGCATGCCGTGGCGCAGGTTGCGCAGCAGGCCGCCCGCGTCGCTGACCGACCGGCCCGGGAACATCGCCATGACCACGCTGCCGTGGTCGGCCCAGCCGCACACCGCGAAGTCCCCGCCCTCGCCGCTGGTGCTGCCACACTTCAGCACCCCACCGAGATCGCCCGCGGGCAACTCACGCAGACCGTTCACCGCACCGGTCTCGTCGGACATCAGGCGGAAGAGGCTGTCCAGGTCCCGTTCCGGCTGCCAGAGCAGGGTGGTGCCGCCGAAGATGAGGACCGAGCGCTTGTCGTCGGTCGGGTCGCGGTAGACCGTGCCGAAACTACGGTCCAGTTCGATGTTCGCCGCCAGGCCGCTGCGCAGATAGTCAGCCGTGCTCTTCGCCCGCTCGCTGTCGTCGCGGGTCAGACCCGCCAGCCGATCGGGTGAGGCCAGCTGGGTGTCCTTCTGCTGCGCCACCCGCCACCCACCGACACCGAGCACCCCGGCGCCGGCGAGGCCGACCACCAGTGCGGCCGTCCAAGCGATCTTGCGGCGACGTGACCAGCCGCCGGAGCGCTCGTCGGGGTCGCCGCCGGAGTCCCGGGTGCTCAGCTGGATCGGCTCTTCGGTCAGCTCGACCGGGTCGCGGCCGCCGTCGAGCGACCGCTCGGTGAGATGTGCGTCGGACATAGCCGACACCGTACGCGAACGGCAGGTGGCGCACGTCAGGTCTGCGGAAGCCCTCCGTAGACTTGTCCGGTGACCGAGAGACTGGATGCCCGACGCCCCGACGCCCCGACCCTTGCCGGCCAGTACCAGCCCGGCGAGGTAGAGCAGCGACGGTACGAGCAGTGGGTGGCCGGCGGGCACTTCCGGGCCTCCGCCGACAGCGACAAGCCCCCCTTCACCATCGTCATCCCGCCGCCGAACGTCACCGGTTCGCTGCACATGGGTCACGCGTTCGAGCACACGCTGATGGACGCGTTGACCCGACGTAAGCGGATGCAGGGCTTCGAGGCGCTCTGGCTACCGGGCATGGACCACGCCGGCATCGCCACCCAGAACCTGGTCGAGCGTCAGCTCGCCGCCGAGGGCCTCTCCCGGCACGATCTCGGCCGGGACAGGTTCGTCGAGCGGGTCTGGCAGTGGAAGGCCGAGTCCGGTGGCGCCATCCTCGGCCAGATGCGCCGCCTCGGCGACTCCGTCGACTGGGACCGCGAGCGCTTCACCATGGACGAGGGGCTGACCCGCGCCGTCCAGACGATCTTCAAGAAGCTCTTCGACGACGGCCTGATCTACCGGGCCAACCGGATCATCAACTGGTGTCCGCGCTGCCTCACGGCGCTCTCCGACATCGAGGTCGAGCACACCGACGACGACGGCGAGCTGATCTCGATCCGCTACAGCGACGAGGTCGTGGTGGCCACCACCCGGGCCGAGACGATGCTCGGCGACACCGCGGTGGCGGTGCACCCCGACGACGAGCGCTACCAGCACCTGATCGGCACCGAGGTCGAGTTGCCGATGACCGGCCGTCGGATCCCGATCGTCGCCGACGCCCACGTCGACCCGACCTTTGGCACCGGCATGGTCAAGGTCACGCCCGCCCACGACCCGAACGACTTCGAGATCGGCCAGCGGCACGACCTGCCCGCCCTGACCGTGATGGACGAGCGCGGTGTGATCACCGTGCCCGGCCCGTTCGAGGGGCTGGACCGGTTCGAGGCGCGGCCCGCCATCGTGGCAGCGCTGCGGGAGCAGGGCCGGATCGTCGCCGAGAAGCGCCCGTACGTGCACGCGGTCGGGCACTGCTCGCGCTGCAAGACCACCGTCGAGCCGCGGCTGTCGCTGCAGTGGTTCGTCAACACCGCCCCGCTGGCCCAGGCCGCCGGTGACGCGGTGCGCGACGGCCGGGTCCGCATCGAGCCGGCCGAGCTGGCCAAGCGCTACTTCGCCTGGGTCGACAACATGCACGACTGGTGCATCTCCCGCCAGCTGTGGTGGGGGCACCGCATTCCGGTCTGGTACGGCCCGGCGGGTGAGATCGTCTGCGTCGGCCCCGACGAGGCGCCGCCGACCGGCGAGGGCTGGCACCAGGACGAGGACGTCCTGGACACCTGGTTCTCCAGCGGTCTGTGGCCGTTCTCCACCCTGGGCTGGCCCGAGCAGACCCCGGACCTGGCGAAGTTCTACCCGACCAGTGTGCTGGTCACCGGGTACGACATCCTGTTCTTCTGGGTGGCCCGGATGATGATGTTCGGCCTCTACGCGATGGACGGCCGGCCGCCCTTCGACGTGGTCGCCCTGCACGGGATGGTGCGCGACCAGTTCGGCAAGAAGATGTCGAAGTCGTTCGGCAACGTGGTCGACCCGCTGGACTGGATCGACAGGTACGGCGCCGACGCCACCCGGTTCACTCTGGCGCGGGGCGCGAACCCCGGCCAGGACGTCCCGGTCAGCGAGGAGTGGTGCCAGGGCTCGCGCAACTTCTGCAACAAGCTCTGGAACGCCACCCGGTTCGCCCTGATGAACGGCGCGCACACCACCGGCGACCTGCCCCCCACCGAGCAGCTCTCCACCGTCGACCGGTGGATCCTGTCCCGGTTGGCGCACGTCACCGCCGAGGTCGACGAGCAGTTCGAGGCGTACGAGTTCGCCAAGGTGTGCGACCTGCTGTACCACTTCGCCTGGGACGACGTCTGCGACTGGTACGTCGAGCTGAGCAAGCCGGTGCTCACCGAGGGCGGTGAGCGCGCGGAGGTCAGCCGCCGGGTGCTCGGTCACGTGCTCGACCAGTTGCTGCGGCTGCTGCACCCGGTCATCCCGTTCGTCACCGAGGAGCTGTGGGTCGCCCTGACCGGCGGTGAGACGGTGCAGGCCGCCGCCTGGCCGGTGGCCGACCGTTCGCTTGTCGACGACGCCGCCGAGGCCGAGCTGGTCGGCGTGCAGCGGGTGGTCACCGAGATCCGCCGCTTCCGCTCCGACCAGGGGCTGCGCCCCACGCAGCGGGTGGCAGCACGCCTGGACGGGCTGGCCGGCGCGGGTATCGCCGCCCACGAGCCGCTGATCCGTTCGCTGGTCCGCCTGGACCCGGCCGGTGACGACTTCCAGGCCAGCGCCACGCTGGCCATGCCCGGCGCGGTCGGTGTCGCGTTGGACACCCGGGGGTCGATCGACGTGGCCGCCGAGCGGGCCCGGCTGACGAAGGATCGCGCGGCTGCCGAGAAGGAGGTCGCGCAGGCCCGGGCGAAGCTCGACAACCCTGCCTTCATCGGCAAGGCCCCCGAGCCGGTGGTCGCGAAGATCCGCGACCGGCTCGCCACCGCCGAGGCCGACCTGGTCCGGATCGACGCTGCTCTGGAGACACTGCCCTCGTGACCGACCGTACCGATTTCGCCGCCGTCGAAGCCGAGCTGAACGCCCGCGGCTTCACCCGCATGGTCTTCGAGCTGGACCGGATCGAGTCCCTGCTCGACCTGCTCGGTAGCCCACAGCGGGCGTACCCGGCGATCCACCTGACCGGCACCAACGGCAAGACCTCCACCGCGCGGATGATCGACTCGCTGCTGCGGGCGTTCGGGCTGCACACCGGCCGGTATACCAGCCCGCACCTGGAGACCGTCCGGGAGCGGATCAGCCTGGACGGGGAGCCGGTCAGCGAGGAGCGGTTCGCGGCGGTGTACCGGGAGATCAAACCGCTGGCCGAGCTTGTCGACGCGCGGTCGGACGAGCCGCTGACCTACTTCGACATGACCACCGCGCTGGCGTTCGCGACGTTCGCCGACGCGCCGGTGGACATCGCTGTGGTCGAGGTCGGCCTCGGCGGTGTCGAGGACGCCACAAACGTTCTCCAGGCCGGCGTCTGTGTGATCACCCCGATCGGGCTGGACCACACCGAGTGGCTCGGCGACACGCTTCAGGACATCGCACTGGCCAAGGCCGGCATCATCCACCCGGGCGCCACCGTGATCGCGGCAGCGCAGGACGAGGAGGCGGCGGGCCCCCTCCTCGACCGCTGCGCCGAGGTCGGGGCCACCATCGCCCGGGAGGGCGGCGAGTTCGGCGTGCTGGGTCGGGCGGTCGCGGTCGGCGGGCAGGTGCTCAGCCTCCAGGGCCTGGGTGGCGTGTACGACGACGTGTTCATCCCGCTGCACGGTGCCCATCAGGCGCAGAACGCGGCGGTGGCGCTCGCCGCCGTCGAGGCGTTCCTGGGTGCGGGGGCTCGCCGGCAACTGGACATCGAGGCGGTCCGGGAGGGCTTCGCCTCGACCAGCTCCCCGGGCCGGCTGGAGCGGGTCCGTAACGCCCCGACCGTCCTGCTGGACGGGGCGCACAACCCGCACGGCATGAAGGCCACCGTCACCGCGCTCCAGGAGGAGTTCGCGTTCAGCAAGCTGGTGGCCGTGCTCGGCGTACTCGCCGACAAGGACGCGGAAGCGCTGCTGGAGCTGCTGGAACCGGTGGTCGACCAGGTGGTGGTCACCCGCAACAGCTCGCCACGGGCGATGCCGACGGAGCAGCTCGCCGCGCTGGCCGCCGAGATCTTCGGCGAGGAGCGGGTGGAGTCGGCCGAGGAGATGCCGGACGCCATCGAGTTGGCGGTGGCGTTGGCCGAGGAGGACGTCCCCGGTGAGCTGAGCGGTGTCGGGGTGCTGGTCACGGGTTCCGTGGTGACGGTCGCCGACGCGCGCAGGCTGTTGAAGCGATGACCAGCCCGGAGCGGGACGCGCACACCACCGAGGATCCGACCGGTGCGCCGGCCGAGCAGCCGGTGGAGGAGCAGCCCACGGCCGGGCAGCCGCGGCGCTCCGGGTTGCGCAACCCGGAGCGGGCGGTCCGCGGTCTCGGTGCCGGCACGCTCAGCCTGGAGGCGCTGGTACTGCTGCTGGCGATCCAGCCGATCCGGGTGGTCGGCGGTGACCTGGGCGGCGCCGCGATCGGTGCCGTCGTGGCACTGGCCGTGGCCGCCGTGCTGCTCGCCGGCATGATGCGCCGCCAGTGGGCCTGGAACGCCGGCACCGTGCTCCAGGGCCTGCTGTTGCTGGGCGGCCTGCTGCACTGGTCACTGTTCGGGCTGGGCATCATCTTCGCCCTGGTCTGGGCGTACGCGTTGCACGTTCGCCGGGTCATTCTCGGCTGACGCCGGACCCGGCCGGCGGCCTCCGGAGGCGGTCGTCGGGCCGGGTCAGGCGTCGGCGCGTTCGCGCCACTGGGTGAGCGCGACGCCGTGACCGTCCGGGTCGCGGAAGGCCGCCGCCCACACCTCCAGCTTGGTGCCCCGGTTGACCACCCGGGGCGCGTACGTGAAGCGGACGCCCGACCCGCGCAACCGCTCGTACGCGGCCTCGATGTCGTTCACCTCAAGGTTGACGTGCACCAGCCGGCGGCTGATGGGCGCCGCCCCGGTGACCTCACGCAGGACGAGCCGGGTCGTCCCGGAGGCGAGGACGGCGTTGTGGGCGCCCTGGTCGACCTCGGTGAAGCCGAGCACGTCCCGGTAGAAGTCGAGCGACCGGGGTAGGTCGGTGACCAGCAGGGTGAGACCCACCCCGCTGATCGGCGCGGCGGGATCCGCGGCCGAGTCGGTGTCGAACCCGAAGATCGCCTGGTCCAGCTCCTCGTCGGTCACGGTCTCGCGGGCGGCCCCGGCCGGAGAGGGGTCGTCCAGCGGAAGGTCGAGTGGGTCCAGCGGGTCGGCAGCGCCGGGGCCGGACCGCTGCGCGGGCGGTGGCTCGGAGCGCTGCGCGCTGGGCGGGTCGGAGCGCTGCGCGGGCGGTGGGTCGTCGGAGTCCCGGGCGGTCGTGCCGGCCGCTGCCGGAGCGTCGAACCGGTCGGCGGGGGGCTCGTCGAAGCGTTCCTCGTCGAAGCGTTCCTCGGCGGGCGGGCGCGGCGCCGGAGTGGCCCGCCGGGGCAGCCCACCGGCCTGCGGTTCGACGACAACGCCCTCCAACACCACCGGCCCCCCCGGGCTCTGGTGCATCACCACTGGCTCACGCTCCTCGGGCACGACGCCCGGGTCCTCGCGCCGAAGATCATCGCGCCGGAGGTCGTCGCGCCGGAGGTCGTCGCGTCGAGGGTCGTCGCGTCGAGGGTCGGGCCGCGAGGCGTCGGGGCGCAGCGGGTCACCGAGCGGGTCCCGGAACGGGTCACCGACCGGGTCCCGGAACGGGTCACCGACCGGGTCGCGGAACTCGTCGCGGAAGTCGTCGTCCGGCGCACGGTCGGCCCACGGTGGCGCGTCCTGCTGGATCAGCAGTTCGTCCATCGCCTCCGCGTCGGCGAACTCCGGCGGGAGATCGGCGACGGCGGCGGCGGTCTCGGCGTGGGTCGGCACCTCCTCCCAGAGGACCTTGACGTGCCGCTGGTCGTCCAGAGCGACCCGGATCGGCAGGGTCTGGCCCAGCGACGGCCACTTGGAGACCGGCACCCTCGGCTCGATGATCTTCTTGGACCGCGGCGGTAGACCAGGGGCGTCGATCACCAGCTGCAGTTCGCAGCGGCCGAACGCGTACTGGGTGGGTGGTTCGGAGGCGCTGTGCACGTGCCCTACACCGACGACCCAGGTGCGACCGCCGCCGCGTACGGTCGCCAGCGCGATCGCCAGCACCAGCAGGGCGACCCCGAGAGCCACGATGGCCCAACTGGTCATGCCCAGCCCGAACAGGACGACGAACGCGGCCACGGTGCCCAGCACCGCGCCGATCAGCTTGCGTACCGGCGCGATGGGTCGATTCCCGCCATTCGCCACAGTGGACCTCCCGGGGGTCAGGGCCAGGCTAGGCCGGATCGGCCACCGGGGGAAAGACCGGCCGCCGAGCCGGCGCCGGGACCGGGTCGCTAGGCTGACCGTACCGATCCCAAGCGTTCCGCGCGTACAGGAGGAACCCAGCGTGTCCAGCAACAGCCCGGATGAGCGCAGCCTCGTTCTGATCAAGCCCGACGCGGTCCGCCGCGGCCTGGTCGGCGAGGTCCTCTCCCGCTTCGAGCGCAAGGGGCTGCGGATCGACGCGATGGTGCACCGGACGATGGACGCCGCGCTCGCCGACGAGCACTACGCCGAGCACGTCGACAAGGCGTTCTACCCGCCGCTGAAGGACTTCATGACCAGCGGTCCGCTGGTGGCCCTGGTGCTCTCCGGCGACCAGGTCATCGACGTGGTCCGCGGGCTGGTCGGGGCCACCGACGGGCGCAAGGCCGCCGCCGGCACCATCCGGGGTGACCTGTCGCTGTCCAACCGGGAGAACCTGGTGCACGCCTCCGACTCGACGGACAGCGCCAAGCGCGAGATCGCGCTCTGGTTCCCCGAGCTGGGCTGACGCACCCCGGCCGTCGACCGAGGCCGCCCGAATTCAGCCGACCGCCGGCACCTTCGCCGGGTTGCCAACCACGTAGATCCCGGTGATCCGGCCGTCGGCCGCGGCGATGGTCAGCGTGTACCGGCTGCCGTCCGCGCGGGTGACCAGCACCGCGGGTTCCGCGTTGAGCTCGATCGGATCCATGGTCACTCGGTGACGCGGGCCGTAGACCCCGGCGTAGAACCGGGCGATCCGGTCCGCGCCGGTGACCGGGTTGAGGGCGGCCCGCACCCGACCGCCACCGTCGCTCCAGGCGGTGGCGTCGGCAGCCACCAGGTCGGTGAGCGTGGCCAGGTCGCCGTCGCGGGCGGCGGCGAGGAACGCGTCCAGCAGCCGCTCCCGCTCCGGGCGGCTGGCGGTGAACCGGCGCTGCTCCTGCCGTACCCGCGCGGTCGCCCGGTGATACAGCTGCCGACAGTTGGCGGCGGACCGGTCCAGGATCTCGGCGATCTCCGTGTACGGCAGGTCGAAGGCCGTGTGCAGGACGTACACCGCCCGCTCCGGCGGGGTGAGCCGCTCCAGCACGTGCAGCAACGCGGTGGAGAGCGAGTCGCGTAGCTCCACCCGGTCCAACGGTCCGAACGGCGAGGGGTCGGTCGGCACCGGCTCGGGCAGCCACGTCCCGACGTACGTCTCGCGGGCCGCCTGCCGGGCGCGCAGCCGGTCCACTGCCAACCGGGTGACCACCCGGGACAGGTACCGGCGCGGCTCGTCGACCCGGGCGCGGTCCACACCGAGCCAGCGCAGGTACGCCTCCTGGAGCACGTCCTCCGCGTCGTGCCGGCTGCCGAGCAGGCGGTACGCGAGCCCGAGCAGCATCGGCCGGTGCGCCTAGAGCGCCCCCGACCGCTCATCATCCCCACACCAGAGCACGCCTGGGCCGCAGGACCCAGCCCCAACCTAAAC
>NZ_JBEXHP010000171.1:0-8543 GCF_040607895.1 Micromonospora sp. NPDC005220 | reverse complement strand
GTGGTCGGGGGTGGCGTGGTGGGTGGTGGCGTGGTCGGGGGTGGCGTGGTGGGTGGTGGCGTGGTCGGGGGTGGCGTGGTGGGTGGTGGCGTGGTCGGGGGTGGCGTGGTGGGTGGTGGCGTGGTGGGCGGCGGGGTGGTCGGCCCGTCGGTGGGCGGGGCGCCGGTGCAGGTGGTGCCGTTGAGCGCGAAGCTGCCCGGCACCGGGTTGCTGCCGGTCCACGAACCGTTGAAGCCGAACGAGGCGCTGCCGTTCGTGGCGATGGCGGCGTTGTGGTCGACGTTGCGTGCGGTGACCTGCGCACCGGACTGGGTGACAACGGCGTTCCATGCCTGGGTGACCTGCTGGCCCGCCGCGTACGACCAGGTGACGGCCCACCCGCTGACCGGGTCGCCGAGGTTGGTGACGATGACGTTGGCGCCGAAGCCGCCCTGCCACTGGTTCGTGATCTGATAGTCGACCCGGCAGCCGACGGCGGCGGCCGAGGCGACGACCGTGCCGAGGGTGCCGGCCACGACGGTGGCCGCCGTGGTGGCGGCGAGCAGGATCAGCCGATGTCTGGACGGGTGCATGCACTGCCTCCGGGGATCCGGTGGTGATCGCTGCGGCACACCGGCCCTGCCCGGGGAGGCACAGTGGACCAACCCCACCGCGACGGCGGCGGACGGCGATCTGATCGGGGTGACACGCCCTGGAACTCACGGATCCGACTCACCGCGATCGTAGGGCAAGCGCTTTCCGGCGCGCAACATCGACCAGCATCGCTTAACTGTGGGTGCCGCTCCTGCCTCGGTGATCGATGCCCGATCACATCGTCCGGGTGGGCTGACCCACTGGCACACCCGGGCTTCTTCGGCTAACCCCGCGCCCCGCGCCCCACGCGCCCAGGCCCCAGGGCCGCGCGTCCTCGCGCGATCTACGCAACTTCCCGGATGTTGCTGCCTCCGAGGCGCGAGATGCAGCAACATCCCCGATATTGCGCGGATCTTGACGACGAGCACCATCCCCGACCGACCGAGGCCGGGGGTTCGGGACGCCCACCGCCGCAAGGTCACGCTCGACCCAGGATGTAGTGACCACGGAACGCCGGGATGCCACTACTTCCAGGACAACACCGTTGCGTCAGCGCTGCCGCCGGCGGGTCAACCCGTGCTGGCGAAGGGGATCCTGGTCGGTCACCGTAGGTGGAGCGAGTAGCTCGCGCCGATCGTGCGGTTGCGGCCGTCGACACGGGTGGAATGCGGCTTGTGTCGGGGCAGAAATTGCGAGAGCGCGGAGCAGGGGCAGTGCGGGCGCGTCGATCATGCAGTTGTGGTGCCCGGCTTAGCGGTTTACGGGCGTTTTGTTGCCCACCACAACTGCATGATCGGCGAGGTGGCGCCGGTTGACGAACGGCCGTTCCGCCTAACGCAATGGCGTTGACTTCCAGGATCCTGCGCGATCTTGCGGCGCGGCGGCGGGACCCGACGGTGCAGCGCGCCACGACGGCAGGGCACAACGGCGAGACGGGGACGGCGCGACAGCGGGGCGGGGCGGGTCGCGGACGGGGGCGCGGACGGGAGCGCGGACGGGAGCGCGGACGGGGTTCTCAGCGTCGGGCGGACGTGCCCGTTGCGGCCAGATCGGCCGGCACCTCGCCGGCAGCAGCGGTGGTAGTGGCAACAGCCGCGGCGGGGGAAGCGCTGGTGGCCTCGGCGGCTTCGGCGCGGGCGCGGCGGGTACGGCGTAGGGCGCGTACGGCCAGCACCAGCGCGGCCAGCCAGCCGGCGGCCAACAGGGCGTACACGGCGGGTCGGGCGGGGCCGCCCAGTTCGGCGGAGCGGATCAGCGTGCGGGCGTTGGTCAGCACGATCACGCCGCCGATGGCCGCGCCGAGCAGTTGGGCGGGCACGATGCGCACCAGCCAGGCGGCCAGCGGGGCGGCGATGAGCCCGCCGATGAGCAGCGCGGCGACGGTGGGGAGGAGGAATCCCTCCGCGCCCAACCCGATCAGGAAGCCGATGCTGGCCGCGCCGGCCACGACGAACTCGGCGGTGTCCACCGAACCGATCACCTTGCGGGGCTCCATCCGACCGGACACCAGCAGCGCCGGGGTGGCCACCGGACCCCACCCGCCGCCGCCGGTCGCGTCGACGAAGCCGGCGACCAGGCCCAGGGAGCCGAGGAAACGACCGCGTAGCCGTCCGCCGACCCGGTCGGTGCGCAGTGGTCGGGCGAAGCGGACCAGGAGGTACGCGCCGAGCGTGAACAGAATGCCGGCCATCCACGGTGCGGCGGCCTCGGTGGAGATCGAGCTGAGCACTGTGGCGCCGGCGAAAGCGCCGATCGCGCCGGGCAGGGCGATGCGGGTCACCACCCGCCAGTCGACGTTGCCGAACCGCCAGTGCGCGACGCCGGCGGCGAGCGTGGTGCCGATCTCGGCCAGGTGCACCGAGGCCGAGGCGGCGGCCGGGGCGACCCCGGCGACCAGCAGCAGAGTGGACGAGGTCAAGCCGTACGCCATGCCGAGCGAACCATCGATCAGTTGCGCGACGAGCCCTACCAGAGCGAGGACCAACAGCTTGCGCACGAGCGCCCCCTGACTTTTAGGCATCTCCTATCGACTTGGTCGACAATGCGGGATGGGGCAGTCAGGGTCAAGCCCCCGATCGGTGGATGGGACGCCGCGGGCGGTGCGCGGGACGAGCGGCCGGGTGACGCCGGACCGGCGCTCAGATCCAGGCGCGTGGGTCGGCGGCCAGTTCGGTGACGCGCGCGGGCAGGGTGCCCGCTGCCACGTCGGCGACGCTGACCAGCTCCAGAATTTCCCGCTCGCTCGCCCGCAGCGCGATCCAGACCTCCTGGAGCGCGCGGGCCGGGCCGTGGTAGCCGAGCTGCTCGGGGCGCTGCCCGCGAACGTGGGCGAGGGGTCCGTCGATCACCCGGATGACCTCGGCGAGGGAGATCTCCTCGGCGGGGCGGGCCAGCCAGTAACCGCCCTCGGGGCCACGCTGGGCGTGCACGATGCCGCCCCGGCGCAGCTGAAGCAGGATGCTCTCCAGGAACTTCGGTGGGATCTCCTGGGCGCGGGCGATCTGGTCGGCCGTGACGGGCCGGCCGCGCCCGGGACCGCTGGCCGTCGCGGCGAGTTCGGCGGCCGCGCGGAGGGCGTAGTCGACCCGGGCGGAGAGGCGCATGTCGGCAAGGTTAGTCGCTGGTCAACCGGACGGGCGGGCGACCCTCGGCCGGTCGGCGCGCATCGATGGGAACTCGCGCCGTTCGCACCCGTAGCGAAGCCGGCGCGGGACCGGTCAGGCACCTCATGATCCACCGCACGGTGGCGGCCGAAATGCCGTTCCGGGGCGTCCCTATGCTGGGCGAGAGTACGAATGTCCGGCCCTTTACGTGGCCGCCAGCAACATATTGATAAACACCCGGGTTCGCTCGGGGGGAAGGCAACACGATGACCGATGTCGCCACACGCACCTGGGATGGAATGACCATCCCGGTTCCCGGCACCTATCTTCTCGATCAGGCGCACAAGCGGATCGGTTTCCTGTCCCGGCACATGATGGTGAGCCCGGTACGCGGCGAGTTCGCCGAGGCCACCGCGCAGATCTTCGTGGCGGAGGACCCGCTGCGCTCCTCGGTGACGGCCACCATCATGTCGGCCAGCATCACCACCGGGAGCGTCGACCGGGACACGCATCTGAAGAGTGCCGACTTCCTCGACGTGGAGCGCTTTCCCACAGTGGAATATCGAAGCACCGGCATTAAATGGCAGGGCACGGAGGACCCCATATTCCAGTGGGCGCGACTGCGCAGCCATCGGCTGGGCGGACGAGGCCGGAGTCACATTGTTCCGCCGCAGTCCGACGGCATTCCCGGACGATTCGTCCTCACCGGTGAGTTGATTGTGAAGGGAATCACCCGGGCCGTCGACCTGGAGGTGAATTTCGGTGGCGCTCGTCGCGATCCGTACGGGCAGAACATCCTCGGTTTCAGCGCGACGGCGGGCATCAACCGCGAGGACTACGGCCTGCTCTGGAACGTCGTCCTGGAGAGCGGCGGGGTGCTGGTCGGCAAGACGGTGCAGATCGAGATCGCCGGCGAGGCCATCTACCAGGCCTGAGAGACGTCATCCCCGCCAGTTGCCTGGCGGGGATGAGCGACAACCACCTGCGGGGATGAGCGACACCTACCTGCGCGGGATGAGCGTCAGGCGCCGACGCGGCGCAGCAGCCCCTCCTGGACGGCGCTGGCGATCTGCCGGCCGTCCGTGGTGAACATCCGGCCGGTGGCCAGCCCCCGCGCGCCGGACGCCGACGGGCTCCAGCAGTCGTAGAGGAACCACTCGTCGGCCCGGAACGGCCGGTGGAACCAGAGCGCGTGGTCCAGGCTCGCGCCGACCACACCGCCCGGCCCCCACACCTCACCGTGCACGGAGAGCACCGAGTCGAGCAGGGTGAGGTCCGAGGCGTAGGTGAGCGCGCAGGCGTGCAGCAGCGGGTCGTCGGGCAGTTTGCCGTCGATGCGCATCCAGACGCGCTGGTGTGGGTCGGCGGGCCGGTCGCCGGGGCGTACCCAACCGGGCTCGCCCACGTAGCGCACGTCGATCGGTCGTGGGATCTGGCCCCAGATGCCCAGCCGCTCCGGGTAGCGGGAGAGCCGGTCGGTCATCGTCGGCACGTCCTGCGGCGGGGGTACGTCCAGCGGGGCCGGGGCCTGGTGGTCCAGCCCCTCCTCGGCCCGCTGGAACGACGCCGACATGAAGAAGATCGGCTTGCCGTGCTGGAGGGCTACCGAGCGGCGGACCGAGAAGGACCGGCCGTCGCGGATGTTCTCCACCTCGTACGCGATCGGTTCGACCGGGTCGCCGGGGCGGACGAAGTACCCGTGCAGCGAGTGCACGAACCGCTCCGGGTCGACGGTGCGGCCGGCGGCGACCAGGGCCTGACCGGCGACCTGGCCGCCGTACACCCGTTGTGGGCCGACCGGGGGGCTCATCCCCCGGAAGGTCATCTCCCCGGTCGGGTCGAGGTCCAACACTTCCAGCAGCTGGTCCACCGCCGCCTGGCCGATCGCGACCCGACCGTCGCTCACTGCAGCGCCCGCGCCGACGCGGCGTCGACCAGCGAGCCGAGCTGGTGTACGCGCAGCGTGTTGGTCGAGCCGGGGGTGCCGGGCGGGCTACCCGCCACGATCACCACGTAGTCGCCGGGGTTGGCCCGGCCCAGGCCGAGCAGCGCCTGGTCGACCTGGCGGAACATGTCGTCGGTGTGCTGCACGAACGGCATCAGGAAGGTCTCCACGCCCCAGGTGAGGGCGAGCTGGTCGCGCACCTCGGGGACCGGCGTGAAGGCCAGCAGCGGCAGGTCGCAGTGCAGGCGGGACAGCCGGCGCACGGTGTCACCGGTCTGCGAGAAGGCGACCAGCGCCTTGGCGTTGATCGCGCGGGCGATCGACGAGGCGGCGACGGTGAGGGCGCCACCGTGGGTACGCGGGTCGTGCTGCAACCGCGGCACCCCGATCGACCCCGCCTCGGTGGTCGTCACGATCTTGGCCATGGTGCTGACGGTGAGCACCGGATACTTGCCGACGCTGGTCTCGCCGGAGAGCATCACCGCGTCCGCTCCGTCGAGCACCGCGTTGGCGACGTCGGATGCCTCCGCCCGGGTGGGGCGGGAATTCTCGATCATGGAGTCGAGCATCTGGGTGGCCACGATGACGGGCTTGGCGTTCTCCCGGCACAGCTGCACGGCGCGCTTCTGCACGAGCGGGACCTCGTCCAGCGGCATCTCGACACCGAGGTCACCGCGGGCGACCATGACACCGTCGAAGGCCAGCACGATGGCCTCCAGGTGCTCCACCGCCTCCGGCTTCTCGACCTTGGCCAGCACCGGGCGGAACACGCCCTCCTCGGCCATGATCCCGTGCACGAGCTTGATGTCCTCGGCCGAGCGGACGAAGGAGAGCGCCACCAGGTCGACGCCGAGACCCAGGGAGAAGCGAAGGTCCTCGGCGTCCTTGTCCGACATCGCGGGCACGCTGACCGCCACGTTGGGCAGCGACACGCCCTTGTTGTTGGAGACCGGGCCACCCTCGGTGACCAGGCAGCGGATGTCGTTGCCAGTGACGTCGGTGACCTCGACGGCGACCCGACCGTCGTCGATCAGCAGCCGGTCACCGGGCTTCACCTCCTGCGGCAGCTTGCGGTAGGTGCAGGAGACCCGCTCCTTGCTGCCGATGATGTCGTCGCCGGTGATGACGACCGAGTCACCGGTGCGCCACTCGTGCGGGCCGTCGGCGAACCGACCGAGCCGGATCTTGGGGCCTTGCAGGTCGGCGAGGACGGCGACCGGCTTACCCGCTGCCTCCGACGCCTCCCGGACCAGTCGGTAGACCGCCTCGTGGTCGGCGTGACTGCCGTGGCTGAAGTTGAGCCTCGCCACGTTCATGCCGGCCTCGACGAGACCCCGGATGCGCTCCGGGGACGAGGTGGCGGGACCAAGAGTGCAGACGATCTTCGCGCGGCGTGTCACGCCCATCAGGCTAGTCTCTCCTTCAGGTCGGACTCGGGGCCGACCCCTTGCAGGCAGCGGAACTTCTGTCCAACGACGCGCGGTGCGCGTCGGGCCGGCGGGCGGAACCGCACCGGGAACGTTGTGGCGACGGGCATCAGCGACCGCGCGCCGGGAATCGTACGCCTCTGGTGACGTGCGCCGTCGGGGTGCTCCCGGCGGCGGCTCACTCCGGGTGCCCCGAGGGCGGCAGGTGGCGGCTCACCGGGCAGGGCGTGCGGGGTGAGCGCCGCCGAGATCCGCTCGGCCCACTCGCGGTGCGGGCCGGCCTGGCCGGTGGCGGAGATCATGGCGACTCCTCGACCGGGGCCGACCCACGACACCGGGTACGCCCCGGCGGCGGCCCTCGCTGGGCGCGACCGTAGCACCGGCGGGCGGGCGGACGCCGTCGCCATCACGACAGCGATGGATCAGCCGCTCAGCTCTCCGTTTTGACCAGCGGAAACTCCAGGGAACCAGCCGGGCAGAGGAAGGTCAGCACCTCCACCCGGTAGAGCCCGGCCAGCACCGCCGGGTCGGCCTCCAGCACGCTGCGGACGTCGTCGACGCTGCCGGTGCGGGCCAGCCCGAAGCCGATCGGCGGCTCCGGGTTACTCGTCGTTCCGTCGATCGAGCCGGCGACCAGGATGATGCCGCGTCGCTGCAACGCCTGCATGTGTTCGGCGTGCTCGGCCTGCAACCGCTGCACGGTCTCGGCGGGTAGGGCCCGCCCGGCCGCGCCGGGATAGATCACGATGCACTCGTACGTGTCGAGCGCCAAGTTGACCTGCGGCACTCCCATGGGTGCTCCCTCCGCCGTCGCGCCGGAACGCACCGGCTCCGGCCAGCGTCGCACGGAGACCCCGGCCGTACCGGGCGCTTCCCGGCAACTCGGCTCGGCGCGCCCACGGCGTGTCCGCGCCCACACTCGGCCGACCGGCGGCATGGCGGTGCGGTTCCGGGGGATGATCGTTCGGTGGCGGGTGGGCTCTTCGCACCCGTGCTGTCCACCCCCACAACGACGAGACGATTGGGGATCGGGTAATGGCGACCAATATCAGTGAGCAGCCCGCGAAGGCGTCCGGCACGTACCGGATCGGTGGCGACGTCACCGTCAACCGGCTCGGGTACGGGGCGATGCAGATCACCGGCCCGGGTGTCTGGGGTGACCCGAAGGACCCGGCCGAGGCGGTTCGGGTGCTGCGCCGTGCGATCGAGTTGGGCGTGACGTTCATCGACACCGCCGACTCGTACGGGCCGTTCGTCTCGGAGTTGCTGATCCGGGAGGCCCTGCACCCGTACGCCGACGACCTGGTGATCGCGACCAAGGCCGGCCTGACTCGGTCCGGCCCGGGCGACTGGCGGCCGGTGGGCCGCCCGGAGTACCTGCGCCAGCAGTGCGAGCTGAGCCTGCGTCACCTCGGCCTGGACAGCATCCCGCTGTACCAGCTGCACCGGATCGACCCGAAGGTGCCGCTCGCCGATCAGCTCGGTGAACTGGCCCTGCTGCGGGAGGAAGGAAAGATCCAGCACATCGGGCTGTCCGAGGTGAGCGTCGCGCAGATCGAGGAGTCCCGGGCGATCACCACGATCGCCTCCGTGCAGAACCTGTACAACCTGGCCAACCGCAGCGCCGAGGACGTGCTGGAGTACTGCGAGCGCAACGACCTCGCGTTCATTCCGTGGTTCCCGATCGCGACCGGTGAGCTGGCCCGCCCGGGCGGCCCCCTGGACGCCATCTCCACCGCGCACGGCGCGTCGCCGGCGCAGCTCGCGCTGGCCTGGCTGCTGCGCCGCTCGCCGGTGATGCTGCCGATCCCCGGTACGTCCTCGGTGGCGCACCTGGAGGAGAACGTGGCCGCCGCCGACGTGCGGCTCACCGACGACGAGTTCGAGGCGCTCGCCAAGGCGAGCTGACCCACCGGTCCGGACGCCGTCGGGTCAGCCGGCGGCGTCCGAACCAGACTCCCGGGCGGCGCGCGGCGCCTCGGCCTCGCGGGCGGC
>NZ_JBEXHP010000170.1:0-8703 GCF_040607895.1 Micromonospora sp. NPDC005220 | reverse complement strand
GGGCCGCGCCGCCGGGGGTGCGGCCCGCGCCGCCGGCTGCCGGCTCGGCGGCCGGCGACCGGTTGCTCTGCGTCGCGGCGGTCACCCACCACAAGGGGTACGACGTGCTTGTCGACGCGTTGGCCACGCTGGTCGGACGGCAGTGGACGATGGTCTGTGCGGGCACGCTGGCCCGGGAACCGCAGTTGGTGCACCGGCTGCGCGACAGGTTGACCGGAGCGGGCCTCACCGAGCGGGTGCGGCTGGTCGGCCCGCTGACCGGCGCGGCGTTGAACGACGCGTACGCCGCCGCCGACCTGCTGGTGCTGCCGTCGAGGGGCGAGACGTACGGCATGGTCGTCACCGAGGCGCTGGCCCGCGGCCTGCCGGTGCTGACCACCGGGGCGGGTGGGCTGCCGGAGGCGCTCGGTCACGCGCCCGGCGGTGACCGGCCGGGGCTGCTGGTCCCGCCCGGTGACCCGGCGGCGCTGGCCGCCGCGCTGATCCGCTGGCTGGACGACGACGCGTTGCGTGCCCGGCTGCGGCGTGCCGCTCTCGCCCGGCGCGACACCCTGACCGATTGGCCGGTGACCACCATGCTGCTGGCCGGCGTGCTGAAGGAGGTGGCGGAATGACCGCCGAGGAGACCCTGCCGTTCGCCGACTGGCTGCGGTTGCGTGAGCCGGCCGACGCGGCGGCGCGCGCCGAGGAGTTGCTGGACGCCGTCCGGGCCCGGCTGACCGGGGACGCGCCGATGGTGATCCACGACCTGGGCAGCGGCACCGGTTCGATGAGTCGGTGGTTGGCCGTCCGGCTGCCCGGACCACAGCACTGGGTGCTGCACGACCGGGACGCCGACCTGCTGGCCCGTGCCGCCGAGGGCATGACCGGGGTACGAGCCGCCGACGGCGCCCCGGTCACCGTGCACACCCGCTGCGGTGACCTCACCGGGCTGACCGCCGCCGACCTCGCCGACGGTTCCCTGGTCACCGCGTCCGCCCTGCTGGACATGCTCACCGCGGAGGAGATCGAACGGGTGGTGGCCGCCTGCGTCGGCCGGCCCGCCCTGTTCGCCATCTCGGTGACCGGGCGGGTCCGGTTCACCCCTGCCGACCCGCTGGACGAGGCGGTCGAAGCCGCGTTCAACGACCACCAGCGGCGTACCGTCGAGGGCCGGCGGCTGCTCGGCCCGGATGCCGGCGCCGCCACCGCCGCCGCGTTCGCTCGGCACGGCGTGGACGTGCGGGAACGGCCCAGCCCGTGGCGCCTCGGCCCGGAGCAGGCCGACCTGGCCGCCGAGTGGTTCCGGGGCTGGCTCGGGGCGGCCTGCGCGCAGCGCCCCGACCTGGCCGGCCCGGCGCAGGCGTACGCCCGGCGGCGGCTGGCCGACGCGGCGGCCGGCCGACTCACCGTGCTGGTCGACCACACTGACCTCCTCGCCGGTGGATGAACCGTTCACGCCCTGGGTACGTGGACTAGGGCAACTGGACGATCTTCAAGGGGAGGGCCGGCGCCGATGTTCTGGGCCTGGGCACGAGTGGTCGGCGGGGTGGGTCTGCTCGCCGTCCTGCTGTGGCAGGTGGGCACCGGCCCGTTCCTTGCCGGGGTACGACTGATCGACGCGCCAGCGTTGGCGGCGGCGCTGGTCATCGGGGTGCTCACCACGGTCTGCGCGGCGTGGCGGTGGAGCCTGGTCGCCGGTGGTCTCGGAGTCCGCCTGCCGTTGGCGACCGCGGTGGCGCACTGCTACCGGGCCGTGTTCCTCAACGCCACCCTGCCCGGCGGGGTGCTCGGCGACGTGCACCGGGCGGTCCGCCACGGCCGCGACGCCGGTGACGTCAGCCGGGGCATCCGCGCGGTGGTCTGGGAGCGGACCGCCGGGCAGGTGGTCCTGGTCGGAGTGGCGCTCGTGGTGCTGGCGGCCTTCCCGTCCCCGGCACGGCCGTACCTGCCGGTCGTCGCCGCGCTGCTCGTCGCCGGTGGGCTGGTCGCCGTGCTGGTGGCGAGGGTCCTTCCGAACGGCGGCGGGTCGCGCTGGGCGACGGCACTGCGGACCGCCGTGGCGGACGTGCGGTCGGGGCTGCTGGCCCGGCGTACCTGGTTCGGTGTGCTGGTCGCCTCGGCCGTGATGGTCGCCGGGCACCTGGCCACCTTCCTGGTGGCGGCGCGTACCGCCGGGTCGGACGCCCCGCTGACCCGACTGCTGCCGTTGACGCTGCTCGCCCTGCTCGCCATGGGCCTGCCGTTGAACGTGGCCGGCTTCGGACCGCGCGAGGGGGTGGCGGCGTGGGTGTTCGGCGCGGCCGGCCTCAGCGCGGCCGAGGGCGTCGCCACCGCCACCGTCTACGGTGCACTGATTCTGGTGGCCAGCCTGCCCGGGGCCGCCGTGTTGCTGGCCCGGCGGCGTCGAATTCCGGTCGCCGCCGGGGAAGCCACCTCCGGCGACGGCTGTTGAGTCGGTTGTGAGACGGTACGCGTCGCCGGACGGCGGCGGCGCCGGACGAAGGAGTCCCATGCCCGAAGCATTGCCGGTTGCCACGATCCGCACGCAGGTCACGGTGCCGTTGGCGTTTCCGGACGGCTACACCACGACCACCCGAGTGTTCACCTTCAAGGGCCTGGTGGACGGTCGGGAGCACCTGGCCTTCGGTCTCGGCGACTGGGCGGGCGCGCTGGATCGGCTCGCCGTCGGGGGAGAAGCCCCGCTGGTCCGCCCGCACAGCGAATGCCTGACCGGCGACGTGTTCGGCAGCCAACGGTGCGACTGCGGGCCGCAGCTGCGGGAGGCGGTGCAGCGGATCGCCGAGACCGGAGGTTTTCTGCTCTACCTGCGACAGGAGGGCCGTGGCATCGGCCTGTACGCCAAGCTGGACGCGTACGCGTTGCAGGACGCCGGGTTGGACACCTACCAGGCCAACGTGGCGCTGGGCCGGGGCGAGGACGAGCGGGACTACACCGCCGCCGCGCAGATGCTGGCCACGTTGGGCGTGCCGCGGGTTCGACTGCTGAGCAGCAACCCGGACAAGGCCGAGCAGTTGACCCGGCTGGGCGTGGACGTGGCCGAACGGGTGCTGACCAGCGTCTTCCTCTCGCCTGCCAACGCCGACTACCTGGCGGCGAAGGCGGCCAAGGCGGCGGAGGTCGAGGCGGCGGAGGCAGCCGAGGCGGCGGAGACGCTCGCGGGTCGTCCTTCTGAGCGGCCCGTCCCCCGATGAGCTGCCGGCCGGAGCCGACGCGGCCGTACGTGCTGCTGAGCTGTGCCACCTCCATCGACGGGTACATCGACGACGCCACGGAGCAGCGGTTACTGCTGTCCAACGACGACGACTTGGACCGCGTCGACGCGGTCCGGGCCAGCTGCGATGCCATCCTGGTCGGTGCCGGCACCGTCCGACGCGACGACCCTCGGCTGCTGGTGCGGTCCCCGGGCCGCCGGGACGCCCGGGTGGCGGCCGGTCGACCCGCCTCGCCCACCAAGGTCACCCTGACCGCCCGGGGTGACCTCGACCCGACCGCCCGCTTCTTCACCGCCGGTGATGCGGCCCGGTTGGTCTACTGCGCCTCGGGCGCGGTGGAGAAGACCCGGGAACGGGTCGGCCAACTGGCCACCGTGGTCGACGCGGGGGAGCCCGTCGACCCGGGCTGGCTGCTGACCGACCTGGCCGCGCGGGGCGTGCAGCGGTTGATGGTGGAGGGTGGCGGGACGGTGCACGCCCAGTTCCTGGCCGCCGGTCTCGCTGACGAACTGCACCTGGTGGTCGCCCCGTTCTTCGTCGGTGACGGTCGGGCGCCCCGGTTCGTCGGCGAGGGCCGTTTCCCCTGGCACCCGGGTCGGCGTGCCCGGCTGGCCGAGGCCCGCCAGATCGGCGACGTGGTCCTGCTCCGCTACGCCCTCTCCGAGCGCTGCCCCGCCGACCCCGCCCGCCCTGTCGGTTGATCATGAGGTTGGCGGGTGATTCACCCTGGGCGGGGGTGGGGTCAGCGGGTGCGGTCAGTGCCCGGGTGGTCGTACCGACAGGTCGTGGTGGAAGACGCTGCGGGGGTCCCAGCGGGCCTTGACCTGTTGCAACCGCCGGTAGTTGGGCCCGAAGTAGACCTCCTGCCACGGTCGGGTCGCGGCGGTGAGGTCGTCGAACGGCTGGCCGGGGACGAGTGGACGCTGTACCGCCGCCACCCCTGGCTGCTGGCCGTCCTCGCGACCGACCGACCGCCGGCCGGCCCGGCCGTACTCGCCATGGTCGACCGTGTCGTGGTGGCGTTCACCAGCGCCGGGTACGACCCCGCCGAGGCGTTCCGCGCCTACCTGGCGTTCAGCGGCTACATCCAGGGCATGGCCCTGCTCATCCGGCGCGATCCCGTCGACACCACCTACCACGCCTGGTGGTCGGCGACGCGCAGCCGGTTGGAGCGGACCGGCCGTACCCGGGAACGACAGTGGCTGGCCGCGGCCGGCCAGACCCGACCCGACACCGACCTCGACACCTGGTTCCAGTTTGGCCTGGGCCGGCTGCTCGACGGCCTGTTGCAAGGCCCCGCTCGGTAGTGTGGCTGGCGTGCCGCAACTGGTGAAGATCACTCCAGACAACGTGGAGGCCGCGTGCCGGGTGAGCGTGCGGCCCGACCAGGAGAGGTTCTCTTCTCCGGTGGCCTGGTCCCTCGCCGAGGCGTACGCGCAGCCCGAGATCGCGTGGCCGCGTCTGATCGTCGAGGACGACGAGATCGTCGGCTTCCTGATGGGCTTCTTCGACATCGGGTGGAATCCGGCCCACCCGGACGACAGGCGCTCGGGGCTGTGGCGGCTGAACATCGCCGCCGACCACCAGGGCCGGGGGTACGGCCGCTTCGCGGTCCAGGCCGTCCGCGACGAGGCCCGCCGACGGGGGCACGACCGCGTCTACACGACGTGGAGGCCGGGGCCGGACGGGCCGGAGCGGTTCTACCTGAGACTCGGGTTCCAGTTGACCGGGGAGACCAGCGAGGACGACGTGGTCGGCGTCCACTCCACCCACTGACCGGGGGCGGCTGGTCAGGCTCGGGTGATCGTTGTGCCGTCGACCGTGATGGGGATCTCCGTCAGGCCCCTGGTGGCGGGCCCGCCCCGGCGGGAGCCGTCGCTGACCGCGAAGGTGGAGTTGTGCGCGGGGCAGGTGATCACGCCGTCGCGGGGCGCGCCGACGCGTACGCCCTGGTGTGGGCAGGTCGCGTCGTACGCCTTGAACGTGCCGGCCTCCGGTTGGACCACCAGCACGCCGCCGCTCACCGTGCCCCCGCCCACCGGCACGTCGGCGGTGCTGGTCAGCACGCTGCCGACGGTGGCGGCCTCCTGACCGGTCGAGCTGTCACCGGCGCCGCAGGCGCTCAGCAGGCCGGCGGCGCCGACCGCACCGGCCCCGGTCAGCAGGGCGCGCCGGCTCAGGCACCAGCGGTTGTCGCGGTGGAACTCCTGCCCGTCGTACACCCTCGTCACCTCTTTCGTCGCGGCCCGGACCGCCGACGTCCGGTGGCTCGCCGGACCAGCCTGCCCCACGTGCCTGAACGCACCATGCGACAGCGCTGAACGATGGCTGGGTGCGGTCGGCGGGGGAGAGCCGGGCTCGTACGATGCTCCGGTGAATCTTCGAGGTACGGTCCGCGCCGATCGTCCGCTGGTGGTTCTCGCCGTCGGGGAGGAGGCCCGCTACCTGCCGCCCGAGCTGCCGGTCCTGTTGACCGGGATGGGCAAGGTGAACGCCGCCAGCGCGGTGGCCGCGGTGCTGGCCGCCGGGCCGCGCCCCGCCCTGCTGCTCAACCTGGGCACGGCCGGTGCGTTGCGCCCGGGGTTGGCCGGCATCCACGAGGTCGCCACCGTGCTCCAGCACGACCTGGACACCGACCTGCTGCGCACGCTCACCGGCGAGACCTACGGGGCGCCGCTGTCGCTGGCCGCCGAGGGCGCGGTGCTGGCCACCGGTGACACCTTCGTGGCCGACGACGCGGAGCGGGACCGGCTGGCGCAGCGCGCCGACCTGGTCGACATGGAGGGGTACGCGGTGGCCTGGGCCGCCGCCCAGGCCGGTGTGCCGTGCCGGCTGGTCAAGCAGGTCAGCGACGAGGCGGGCGACGGTGCGGCCCGGACCTGGCAGGAGTCGGTGGACGCCTGCGCCCGGGACCTCGCCGACTGGGCCGCCCGGCACCTCGCCTGACGGTGAGCACCCCAGCGCGAGGGCCACGATCGCGGTGACCAGCACGGGTGGCCAGCCGCCGGATCGACTATTCCCGCCGGTCGGGGAAGAGGACGGCCGGAGGTTGTCACGGCGTCGGACACCGGGCGATGCTTTGCCGCATCCACAGATCTCGATCTCCTCGGAGGTTCGGATGCGCCGCTACCCGCTGGCCGCCCTCGTCCTGACCATCCTGCTGCTCGTCGCGCCCGGCGCGGCGCAGGCCGCCGTCCCGGACCGGGTCGCCGCGCCCGCCGCCGACGCGGCGGCCGTGCTGACCGGAGTACGCACCCCGGGCACCGCCTGGGGTTTCGACCCCGCCACCGGCCGGATGACGCTCACCGTCGACGACACCGTGGCCCGCACCGAACTGACCGCACTGCGGGCGATCGCCGACCGGGCCGGCGTGCTGCTGCGCCGCGAACCCGGGACGCTGCGCCCCCTGATCGCCGGCGGGCAGGGCATCTACGGCGGCGGCGGCGCGCGCTGCTCGCTCGGTGCGAACGCGCGCAGCGGCAGCACCTACTACGTGATCACCGCCGGGCACTGCACCACCAGCGCCGCCACCTGGTACGCCGACAGCGCCCAGAGCACCGTGCTCGGCACCCGCACCGCCACCAGTTACCCCGGCAACGACTACGGGCTGATCCGCTACACCGGGCGCATCGCCCACCCGAGCGCGGTCTACACCTATCCCGGCCTGCTGACCATCAACGGGCCCGGCAACGCGTACATCGGTCAGGCGGTGTGCCGCAGCGGTAGCACCACCGGGGTGCGGTGCGGCACGGTCACCGGTCTCAACCAGACCGTCAACTACGCCACCGGCGTGATCTACGGCCTGATCCGCACCAACATCTGCGCCGAGCCGGGGGACAGCGGCGGACCTCTCTACGTGGCCGCCACCGGCACCATCCTCGGCATCCTCTCCGGCGGCACCGGCAACTGCACGGCCGGCGGCACCACCTACTACCAGCCGATCGCGGAGGTGCTGGCCGCGTACGGGCTGACGCTGCCCTGACCAGTGGGACACCGGCTTGCCCGTCCCGCGTGCGACACCTAGGCTCGGCGACGCCCAGCACCCCCGCCGCGAGGACGTGTGCCCGATGCCGACCGCCCCCCGACCTGACCAGGCGAGTGTCCCGGCCGGCTCCGCGTCGGTCGAGGTGGCCGCGGTGGGGGAGACGATGGTGGTGCTCTGCCCCGCGCCGGGTGAGCCGCTGGAGCACGCCGAACGGGTCGCCGTCTCGGTCGGTGGCGCCGAGTCCAACGTGGCCGGTTACCTGGCCCGCCTGGGACACCGGACGACCTGGGTGAGCCGGGTCGGCGACGACCCCTTCGGTCGGGCCGTCGTCCGGCACGTCGCCGCCGCCGGCGTCCGCGTCGACCAGGTGTGCGTGGACCCGACCGCCCCCACCGGCCTGTATGTGAAGGACCCGGGCCCACAGGGGACCGCCGTGCACTACTACCGGGCCGGGTCGGCGGCGTCCCTGATGAACCCCGCCACGCTGGCCGACCCGGCGCTGGCCGGTGCCCGGGTGCTGCACCTGTCCGGGATCACCCCGGCGCTCTCCGCGTCCTGCCGGGCGCTGGTCGAACACGCGGTGACCGACCGACCGCTGGCCGAGGCGCTGGTCAGCTTCGACGTCAACCACCGGGCCCGGCTGTGGCCCGCCGAGCAGGCCGCGCCGGTGCTGCGCGACATCGCCAACCGCTGCGACCTCGTCTTCGTCGGGCAGGACGAGGCGGAGACCCTCTGGGGCAGCACCGACCCGACGGCGGTGCGCGACCTGCTGCCGGGCCCGGGAACGGTGGTGGTGAAGGACGGCGCGGTGGGCGCCACCGCGCTGGTCCGCGACGCCGAACCGGTCTTCGTGTCCGCGCCCCGGGTGACGGTGGTGGAGCCGGTCGGCGCCGGTGACGCGTTCGCCGCCGGCTACCTGGCCGGGCTGCTGCGTGGCCTCGACCCCGTACGGCGGTTGCGCCTCGGCCACCTCACGGCGGCGCAGGCGTTGACCAGCAGCGGCGACAACGCCCCGGTCCCGCCGTGGGCCTGGTTCGAGAAGCTGATCGACGCCCCCGCCGACGCCTGGTCGCCGCTCGACCTGACCGACCTGGTGACGGCGACCTGAGTCGGGCCGCCGGGTGGCGACCCGACCAGCAGCAACAGTCCCACCGCGACCTCGGATGGAGTGCACCATGACCACACCGGACTTCGACCACATCTTCGGCGGCGCCCGGGTGATGGCGATCCTGCGCGGCCTGCCGGTCGCCGAGACCGTTCGGCTCGCCGAGCGGGCCTGGGACCTCGGCATCGACGTGGTGGAGGTTCCGGTGGCCACCGCCGACGCGGTGCCGGCGTTGCGGGCCGCGGTCGAGGCGGGGGCCGAGCGGGACCGGATCGTCGGTGCCGGCCCCGGTCGCGACGGCGCCCCGGGCGCCCCGGCGGCCGCCGCCGGGGCCCCGGGGGGCGGGGGGGCCGGGTCCGGCCCGGGCCCCCCCCGCTGGCGAGCGGGCGGGGGGGGGT
>NZ_JBEXHP010000169.1:0-9170 GCF_040607895.1 Micromonospora sp. NPDC005220 | reverse complement strand
GCTGGCCGACCGCTGCCCGGCCGGGGGGCCGTCAGCGGGACGCGGCCGGCTCGGTCGTCAGCGCGGCGCGGCCGGCTCGGTCGTCAGCGGGGCGCGGCCGGCTCGGTCGTCAGCGGGGCGCGGCCGGCTCGGTCGTCAGCGGGGCGCGGCCGGTGGGCGCAGGCCGTCCAGGGCCACGCCCAGCACCCGGTCACGCTGCTCGGGTGACGGGAACTGGGCCATGGTGAGGCCGCTGATCAGCCGCACCACGTCGTCGAAGCCGATGTCGTTCCGGACCACACCGGCGGCCTGCGCCCGACGCATCAGCGGCTCACCGGCGGAGAAGATCTCCGTCCGGCAGCTGGTGAAGATCTCGGAGTCGTGCAGCAACTGCTCGGCGAGCGCCCGCTTGGTGGCGACGTACGCGACGAAGCGGTGCAGCCAGGCGACGAGCGCGTCCCAGGGTGGCAGCTCGGCCAGGCCCTCGGCGGAGTGGCACAGCTCCCGGACCTCCTCGACGTAGACGGCCTCGAACAGGTGCCGGCGGGTCGGGAAGTTGCGGTAGAGCGTGCCGATGCCCACCCCGGCGCGACGGGCCACGTCCTCCAGCGAGGCGGCGGCGCCGTGCTCGGCGAACGCCTCGCGTGCCGCCGTGATCAGGGCGTCGTAGTTGCGCCGCGCGTCGGCCCGCTTGGGCCGCCGGGCGAAGACCTCGGGCGCCTGCCCTGCGCTGGTCATGACGTGCGTCACCTCACCCTGGTTGCATCCGGAGGCAACCCTCCGCTAGCTTAGTGGAGGCACCCCTCCGGAATCCCCGGAGGCCTGCCTCCGGTTAGCTTACCTCGGCATCCGCCCGATCGTTGCCTGGCCACCGCGATCGCCCGGACCCGACAGACAGCCCGTCACAGACGACGGGTGAGACGCCTCCATCCCGTACGTAATCAGGGAGTTTTCTCTCGTGGCAGTGACCTCCCGACGCAGCTCGCGTCGGTTCACCTTCACCGTGCTCGCGGCCGGCGCCGGGTTCTTCGCGATGCTCCAGTCGCTGATCACCCCGGTTCTACCGACCATCCAGCAGGACCTGCACACCTCCCAGAACACCGTGACCTGGGTCCTGACCGCCTACCTGCTCAGCGCGTCGATCTTCACGCCGATCCTCGGACGGGTCGGCGACATGATCGGCAAGGAGCGGATGCTTGTCGTCTCGCTCGCCGCCCTCGCCGTCGGCTGCCTACTCGCCGCCATCGCGCCGAACATCGGCGTCCTCATTCTCGCCCGGGTCGTGCAGGGCATCGGCGGAGCGGTCTTTCCGCTGTCGTTCGGCATCATCCGCGACGAGTTCCCGGCCGCCCGGGTCTCCACCGCCGTGGCCGCCATCTCGGCGATCGTCGCCGTCGGCGGCGGGCTGGGCATCGTGCTGGCCGGCCCGATCGTCAGCACGCTGGACTACCGCTGGCTGTTCTGGATCCCGATGGTCGTGGTCGGGCTGACCGCCGTGGCCGCGCACCTGTTCGTGCCCGAGTCGCCGGTCCGTACCCCCGGACGCATCGACTGGCGCGCCACAGTGCTGCTCTCCGGCTGGCTGGTCGCGCTGCTGCTACCGATCAGCCAGGGCGCCGCCTGGGGCTGGACCTCCACCCGGGTGCTCGGTCTGCTGGCGCTCGCCGTGGTGCTGCTGGTCGGCTGGCTGGTCACCGAACTGCGGTCCAGCAACCCGCTGATCGACATGCGGATGATGCGCCTGCCCGGCGTCTGGACCACCAACCTGGTCGCCCTGCTCTACGGCGCGTCGATGTTCTCCGTGTACGCGTTCCTCCCGCAGTTCCTGCAGACCCCGACCGCCGCCGGCTACGGCTTCGGCGCGAGCATCAGCCAGGCCGGTCTGCTCATGCTCCCGATGCTCGTCGCGATGTTCGTCGCCGGTCTCGTCGCCGGCCGACTCCAGGCCGTCTTCAGTGCCAAGGCGCAGCTCGCCACCGGTGCCACGTTCAACGTGGCCGCCTCCGCGATGCTCGCCACCGCGCACGACACCCGCTGGGAGGTCGCCGTCGCCGGTGGCCTGGTCGGCCTCGGCATCGGCCTGGCGTTCGCCTCGATGGCCAACCTGATCGTGGCCAGCGTGCCCGCCAGCCAGACCGGCGTGGCGACCGGCATGAACGCCAACATCCGCACCATCGGCGGCGCGATCGGCGCGGCCGTGGTCAGTGGCGTGATCACCGCCCACCCGCAGGCCAACGGCCTGCCCCGGGAGGCCGGCTTCACGACGGGGTTTCTCGTCCTCACCGCGATCGCCCTGGCCGCCGCGCTCGCGGCCCTCACCGTCCCGTCCGCCCGGCGGGCGTCGGCCGGTCGCCGGCCGTCCACCGCGACGATCGTCGAGTCCGAGCTAGCCGGCGAGTTCGCCACCATGCCGGCGACCCGCTGACGGTTCGTGTCGCAGCCCGGGCGATTCGCCGCCCGGGCTGCGCCATGTCCCGGAGTACGCTGGCCGCTCCCCCCACCCACCGTCTCGTCTTTCAGGATGCGCCCATGTCCGAGCTGCTGACCGCCGACCGCATCGAAGAGATCGGCGCCCTGGGCACCGAGAGCCCCGACCCGGCCGCGCTCGTCGCCGAGCTGGTGGGCGCCGTCGACGAGGGGCGGGTCGCCGACCCCGACGACACCGGGTACGCCCTGCTGGTCGCCGCGGACATCCTGGAGCAGGCCGGTGACCTGGCCGACGCGCTCGCCCTGGCCACCCGCGCCATCGCCGAGCAGCCGGACGACAACGCGTACGCCCGAGCGGTGCGCGGCGGCCTGCTGCTGCGCCTCGGCCGCTCGGACGAGGGCATGGCCGAGCTGACCGCACTGCGGCCGCTGCTGGAGACCGACCCCGAGGCCACGTACCTGATCGACGAGCTGGCCGAGTCCGGCCACGCTGAACTGGCGCTGGAATGGCTCACCGAGGCGCTGGACGCCATCCTGGAACGGACCCGGACCCAGCAGTACGCGTCCGAGGATGCCCAGGACGAGGCCGCCGCCATGATCTACGGCCTGGTCCAGCAGCGGCACGACCTGCGCGAAGAACAGGGCCTACCCCACGACGAGTACGACAACCTCGCCGACCGGCTGCGCGCCGCGACCACCCACGCGCTCGACGCCCTCGACGACGGCCCGGCGACGCTGCTGTTCTGGCCAAAAACGGAGTTCGACGCCCTGCTGCTGCGCTGGCCCACTCTCATCGAGAGGTATCCCGCCACCTGGGACGAGCACCGTACCCAGCTCGAACGCACGTTCGTCGAGGCCTCGGGTCTGGGCGGCGCCGACCTGGGCGTGGTCGTCGGCACCGTGGACGGCCTGGCGGCCTTCGCGCGGGACGCGGGCAGCGACCCCACCGACGAGGAAACCCTCGACGAGTACGCCGACAGCCTCGACGAGTCGAGCCTGACAGCCTGGCCGCCCGGCCGCAACGACACCTGCTGGTGCGGGTCCGGCGCCAAGTACAAGAAGTGCTGCCTGCCGCGCTCGCGCGCCTGACCTCTCTCCCGCCGCGTATGATCGACGCCCCGCTCGACCGTCCAGACGCGACGATGGAGGCGATGGCGTGACCACACCCGAGCAGCACGACACGGTCGAGGACAGCCCGGTCGGCTGGGTCGCCAGCCACATTCGATGCTACGTACAGACCGACGGCACGCGCGCCCGTCGTCGATTGATGTCCGTAGCTGCCGCTTGGGTCTAGGGTGACCGTAGGTAAGCACCCCACTCCGGCAAGGAGGACCCTCGTGCGCCGCATCATCACCACCATCGCACTGCTCGGACTGACCCTCTCCGTCATGCTGGCGCCGACGCCGGCAAGCGCGGCGAGCAGCGTCGACGTCACCTCCGCGACCCTCGTCGCACGCGGCGTCGCCGTGGACCTCACCCTCACCGTGACCTGCCAGGCCGGCTTGTCCGGCGCGTCGGAACTGGTCCTTCGGCAGCGGTCGGGCGATCACGTGGCGTACGGGACGGGCTGGGCGCCGCTGAGCTGCTCGGGTGAGCCTCAGGTCGTCACGGGGCGGGTGTTCGCTGAGGCGGGCGGCTACGCCTTCAACCGGGGCGTGGCGCTCGCCAGCGGACACTTCGAACTGTGCGAACAGGAATACTGCGACTACCTGGACTTCAACAACACGGTCCGCGTCACCCGCTGAACCGCGTCGAGGGCGCTAGCCAGAAAAGCGGGATCTCATGATCAAGTGATGAGAAGTAGGTCAGAACCACGTCCGACACCTACTTTTCATCACCTGATCACTACCTCCGGTTCGATCAGCCCGAACCCGTCCCAGGTGTGCCTGTCACCCGGCTGCCTCAATCGCAGCCTCCACCTTGTCGTCGTTACCGCGGACAGGACGGCATGCACGTCTGCTGCTGAGACGTCGGCCCATCGTTCCTGATGGCCGAGGGACCGCAGACCTGATAACTGGCTTCGCTGCTGCGGGTGGTTGGTGGATTGCGCTGCCACCACCCGTGGTCAGTTTCCCAGCGCTCGGACCTTGGCGATCGTCTCCTGCACGTGCTGCTTGGCCGGGTCGCCACCCTGGGATGCCTGCGCGAGCGCCTGACGGTACGAGTCGATCATGCCGACCAGCGGACCAGCAGCCACACCCTCCAGAGCACCGGCTACGAGTGCTCGCGCTTCGGCCGCGTCCTGTGCTGCCGCTGCGGTCTTGGCCTTCGCCTCGTCCAGCTTCTGCGACGCCGCCGCCAACCTCGCGATGATCTGTGCTGCGCTCACGCGCACCTCCCCGTGGTCGACCATCGCCTCCACCACCGCACCGGCAGAGACCACATGGGAGCGTACGAGATCCGCGCACCCAGCGCGACCGCCCGCTCGCTTCCGCGTCACTCTCTGAGCGGTGGACGTCCCAAGCGAGCGATTCGGACGATTTGTGTCGACGAAACCCCGGCCGGATCCGGATGGCGCTCCAGATCTTGGACACTTTCCGTTACCAGCTAACGGAAAGTGTCCAAGATCTGGCGCGGAAGGGTGACCGAGAGGCGCCGGGCCGGTCGGACATTCAGCGTTCGGCGACGAAGACCCCCACGCCACCAACACCTTCCACCAAGCCCTCGATCTTGAGCGCGTTGATGGCCTGACACCCGACCAGGCGAATCACAGTGGAACCGCCGACGGCAGGCGCGTTGCCGGGCTCGGGACCACGCCGGAGCGCGAAGCCTCATAGACTCGGTGGCGGCTGACTACGGGGGGACGTGGCTTGACGGCGCAGAAGACAGACACGACATCGGCTGGGCGTGGTCGCCGGGCTCGCGCCATTGGGCTGTCCGGCGGTCTCATCGGGCTTCTCGCCCTCCTGCTCGTCGTCGCCGTCGCGACCGGTGACGGGCAGAGCATCCTCAGCAGCCTCCAGTCGTCCTCATCGGCACCGGACGCGCCCACCCCGACCCAGGAATCTCGGGCACCATTCGACCGGGCCTGCATCGCCAGGACCAAGGGCCAGGACGCGGTGGCGTACTTCCAACGGGACATCCCCGAGGGTCGATGGGGAGAACTGGTGCGCGGCACCGCCTCGGCGACCAGTGAGCCGTACGTGCTGTGGCTCTTCGACGCTCAGTGCGAACCGCACCGGGCGGTCGAGGTGCCAGCGCGGACCAGTCGCACGTTCAGGGCCCAGCTGGGTCAGGTCTGGTACTACGCCGAAGCGTCAGCGGGGCGGCCCGTCGACGGCTGCGCCTGCCGCGTCTTCAGCCCCTCGAACAGCGGCGCCGAGCAGAGGTTCAGCGACGCCGGCAGCATCACCTACGACCTGGGTTAGGCCCCTACGACAGGCTCCCGTGTGCGGTGACGGCCAGTCGCCAATCCGGCGTTGCGAGGGTGGGCAGGTCTGGGGCCACGACAGGCTCCCCGCCGGGCGCGCAGACCCCGTACACCTGCGGCGCGACTGCCTCGGTGAGGAGCTGGTCGAAGTGGAACGAGCCTTCGAAGCCGAGCCAGACCACTGTGTCGCCGGCGGCGCAGGCGACCCGCAGGCAGTGGGCCAGGTAGCGGTGCAGGAGCGGTGGCAGTTCGTGGAAGACCAGGTCGTGCTCGGTGACGCAGGCGTACGGTTCGTCCCGCTCAAGGGCGTAGGTCTGCACGTCGAGCGGCACGACGCCGCCGTCGGCGAGTTCCGGCACCCGGGCCGGGACGCCCGGCACGAACACGCTGATGACCGGCTGCGCGGCGAATCGCAGACCGGATGCCAGGTCGGCGGTCATCAGCGCAGGCCGCGGACCAGGAGCAGGTAGGCGCAATAGCCCATCGGCACCAGCAGGAAGCAGATCAGGAAACCCAGCGGCAGGTAACGCGGCGGGGTGCCGGCGACCATCGCGGGCCGCCCCCACCGGCCCAGCACCAGGTACCCACCGAAGAACGCCACCGCCGGCAGCCCCGCGCAGATCCACGCGCCGAGGGTGAACCCGTCGACCAGGCCCACCCCGGAGGCGAGCACCAGCATCAGCATGAGCACCCCCGCAGCAGCCCCGCAGCCGGCGTAGACGGCGACCGCGCGGGCCAGCGGCGACCACGTCGGCAGCAGCACCGGCCGCTGGGCCAGCAGCTCCGCCTGTTGCCCGTGCCGGTCGGCCTCGTCGGCCATCCGCCGGGCCAGCTCCAGCTCCACCGCCGGGTCGACCGCCGCCGCGCGCTGCGCCGGCACCCCACCGCCCGCCGGGCTCACCGCCGTCGGCAGCGCAAGCCGCGCCTCCCCCGCCGGCAACTGGGGGTACGCCCCGACCCCCGCCCGCCCCGGCGCGCCGGCTGCGCCGGCGGATTCCCCGTCCCCGGCCCCGGGCGCGGTGGAGGGGCCGGACCCCGCAGCTGAGCCCGAACCAGAGCCGGCAGCCGAAACCGAGCCGGACCCCGCAGCGGAGGCTGAACCGGAGCCGGACGGCGGGCCAGGCCAGGTGGTGGCATCGCCCGGCGCCCCCGTTCCCTGGCCAGGGTGAGGGCCAAGGCCAGGGCCAGGGCCAGGGCCAGGGGCTGGGGGTGGGGGTGGTTGGTCGATGCCGATGGCTCGGCCGAGCTGGTCGAGGCGCTGCCCCTGGGCGGTCAGCCGCTGCTGGAGGTAGTCGACGGCGGCGTGCAGGTCGCGGCGACGCGCGGACTCGGCGGCGGCATGCTGTTCGCCGGCGCGGTGCTGCGCGGAGAGTTGCCGGGCCAGCGCCGCGTACTCCTCGAAGGACACTGTCAGCGTTCCCCGTCCGGGTCGTGCCCGTCGCCGACGAACGGGACGATCAGCCGGGTCCGCTGGTCGTGCCGGTCGATCAGCAGCGCCCGGTCGGGGCGGGGCGTGTAGGTCAGGTCGTGCGCGCCGAGGTGCAGGGCCAGCTCGGCGCCGGGCACGTTGAGCGCGATCAGGCAGGCGACGTCGTCGCGGTTCTGGGTGCCGCCGAGGTCGTCGGCGAGCCGGCGCAGCCCCCGCCACCAGCCGAGCAGGTGCACCCCGTGCGCGGGGCCCTGGCGCAGGACGGTACGCAGGTCGTCCAGGCCGGAGCGGAACGTGCCGGGGTCGGTGGCTCCGAGGACGGGCGCGGCGGCGTCCATACCGAACACCACCAGGTATTCGCGGCCGGTGGTCTCGGCGGCCAGTGCGGTGATCCGGTCGCGCAGCCCGGCCGCGTCGAGGCGCTGGACCGGGTGGCCGGCGGCCCGCAGCAGCGTCTCGGTGTCGTCGGCGACCGGGTCGGCGGCGGTGACCAGGCAGGCCAGCTGAAAGCGCGCGTCGCCGGGGGTGTGCTGTCGGGCCAGGCTGAGGGTCGCGGCGCGCAGCACGTCCGCGCCGGTCGGTGCGGTGCCCACCACGGCGAGGTGCCGGCCGGGGGTGGTGTCCATCAGGAACAGTGCGGTGGTGCCGTGCACGTCGACGGTTCGGCCGACCAGGGCCATCGGGCGTCGGCCGCCGGGGCGCAATCCGGCGAACGTGGGATCGTCCTCGATCCGCGCGGCTTCGTACCCCTTGAAGACGGCGGGTGCGCGCGAGCCCGGCGGGCGGGCCTGCCACAGCTCGTGGCGCAGCGCGGCGAGGTCCGCCGCGGCGGCGTGCGCGTCCGGGAAGCGCAGCACGGTGTCGGCGCCGACCGCGCCGGCTGCGGTGTTGACCACGGCGGAGCCGACCGGCAGGGCCGCGGCGGCGTCGTTGAGCTGGTCGAGCACCCCGCCGCCGCCGGGCAGCGCCACCCGCAACGCGAACTGCCCGAAGATCGCCTCGGCCCGGCCGTAGAGGGCTTCGATGCCGGTCATGCTCTGACTGGCGAGCACCAGGTGGATGCCGTACGAGCGGCCCTTGCGGGCCAACTCCTCCAGCAGGTCGACGGACTCGCGGGCCAGCGCGTCGTTGCCGGCGAGCAGCACGTGGAACTCGTCGATCACGGTCACGATGCGCGGCAGTGGATTGTCCCGGGGCAGGTCGGCGAGCTTGGTGACGCCGTGCCGTTTGAGCGCGGTGGCCCGCCGCTGGGCCTCGCGGCGCAGTTCACGCAGCACCGCGAGACCGTACTCGCGGTCGGATTCGATGCCGACGGCACGGGCGTGCGGCAGCCAGGACGGGTCCCGACCGGTGGGCACGAACTCGGTGAAGCTCACGCCCTCCTTGAAGTCGAGCAGGTAGAGCTGCAACTCGGCCGGCGAGTACCGAGCGGCGAGCCCGTAGAGGACGTCGAGCAGGAAGACGGTCTTGCCGGCGCCGGTGCGCCCGCCGACCAGCCAGTGCGGGGTGGCGTCGTCGAAGGCGAGCGTCAGCGGGGTGCCGGAGGCCGCGGTGCCGGCGGTCCGGCCGATCACCGTACGCAGGCCGTTCCCGGCGGATTCGGCCCAACGCCGCTCGGGCAGCAGGTCGGTGAAGGGCAACGCGTCGGCGCGGCGGGTGGCGGTGCCGAGGTGCTCGGCGAGCGCGCGGACCGAGGCGGGCGGCGGGTCGCCGTCGAGCAGGACGGGTGCGGCGAGCCCGCTGCCGTCGGCGCTGAACGGGGTGCCGGGCGGGTCGCCGACGTGCGCGTACCCCTGACTGAGCCGGACCGCGGTGGTGCCGCCCAGCGGCGGCGCGGTCTCGCCGGGCAGTCGGGACGGGTGGCCGGCGAGCAGCACGCACACGGCGGCGGCCGGGCCGGCGGGGGTGAGCGCGGCGAGCCGGGCGAGCGCGCGGGGCGGCGGCGCGGCGGTGGCGAGCACCACC
>NZ_JBEXHP010000168.1:0-9232 GCF_040607895.1 Micromonospora sp. NPDC005220 | reverse complement strand
ACCGTGCCCGGCGGAGGGATCAAGCCTGACCGCCCGGAGCCGGGCACGGTAGGCCACACCCCCCACCCGGCACCCGACGAAGAGCGCCGGGACGAAAGCGTTTACCCCGCCAACCGCCACCGACCATTGCGCGCAACCAGCGTGGTGAGCGCCTGCGGCATCAGACCACTGTGGTTGTCCGGCGTCATGCGGATCGGCCCGGACAGGCCGTCCATCTGGGACGTCTCCAGCACGTCCCGGAGGCCGGCGCGGTTCACCTTGCCGATCTCACCACCGGCGCGCAGTTCCGCGTCGGCGATCAGTTGGACGGCGTCGGCGGCGAAGGACGAGGACCCGTTGTAGCCGCCGAAGCGTGCCGTGTAGTCCTGGAACCACTGCCGCCGCGCGGCCTTGGCCGGCGTGGTCGCGATCACGTCGTCGATCACCATCGTCTGCGTGAAGATCAGCGTGGCCTTCTCGGTCGCCTTGGCCGCCGAGCCGAGGAAGAGGTCCCCGGCCGCCCCGGCGTCGAAGTAGATCGACCCACGGAAGGTGGTCTGCTGGGCGCTGGTGGCGGCCAGCGTCGCCTGCTCCGGTGGGGTCCAGAAGACCATCGCGTCGGGCTTGCCCGAGGCGAGCTGCTGGACCTGCTGGCTGACGTCGGTGTCGGTGGTCTTGATCCGCTGCTGTCGGAGCGTGATGTTGGCCTTGTCCAGTTCGCTCTTGAGCGCGGTCGCGCCCTCCTGGCCATAGTCGTCGTCGCTGACCAGCATCCCCACCTTGCGGATGTTGTTGCGGCGCAGTTCGGTGGTCAGCGCCGCGGCGCTGTCCTGGGCGTTAGGGCCCAGTTTGAACACGTAGCGCCGTTCGGCGACCGGTCTGGCGATCGCGCCGGAAGCGGCTAGTGCAATGGTGGGAATCCGCTTCTCGTTGATGGTCCCGACGGCTCCGACCGCGCATTCGTTGCAGCCGCCCATGATGATGGCGGTGACCCGCGAATCGCTGCTGAAGTCGACGATGTTGCGAAGTGACTCGGCCGAGTCGGAACGGTTGTCCTTCACCTTCAGCTCGATCTTCCGGTCGTTCAGTGCTCCGGAGGAGTTCAACTGCTCGACCTTGAGTTCGAGGGCTCGCTGGTATGTCCGGCCAACCGTGGCGGCGGCACCGGAGAGTTCGAGATCGGCGGCGATCACGATCGGACTTGTGTCCTTCTCCGCTCCGCCGAACTGGCAGCCGGTGAGCGTGGTGGCCACTACGGCCGATGCGAGCGCCGCGATGGTCGCGGAGCGGATGGGGCTCAACTCAGTCCTCCAGGTGCGGGCGCGGGCGCTGCCCGGTCACCGCCGCTAATCCGTCCTCAGTGGAGGACGGGATCTCCTCTGCCGTACGGTGTGCGCGAAGCCTGCAAAACCTTGCCAATGGCCGGCGCTGTGGTCAAGCGCGGACCCCGGCAGCATTTTCGGGACGGCCATCCCACATGCTGGCGTAACACAATGTTTGCAAAAGCTCACTTTGCATGCACGCATGACCACTCTGGAGTTACATGCCCTGTTCAGGGGCTTGCGGAAATGAAGGTATCAGTTGCCCGGATCACGAGATGCGCTCCGTCCGACCGTTTCCTACCTCACTGCGGCTTCCCAAACAGGATCATCTCTGATGAAATCGCGGCCGTGCCGCGCGTGGTCCCCTCCGCTTACGGCATGGCTCGGCGGTTCAGGCGGGGAAGAAACGACGGAGGCGATGTCGTGAGCACCGGACCGACGACTCTGCCCGCGCTCGGCGACAGCGGTCGGCGTGCTCGCCGACAGATGCCGAGACTGCGTGACGCCCGGATCCGGTCCAAGTTGGCGCTGATTCTGGTCGTCCCGGTGGCGGCGGTGATCGCGCTGGCCACGGTCCGCCTCATCTCCGTCGGCGAGGGCGCCTTCGACGCCACCCGGGCCCGGTCACTGACCGCCCTCTCCATCGACGTCAGCGCTCTCACCCAGGACCTCCAGGCCGAACGGATGGCCGCGGCCGCCTACCTGGCCGCTCCGCAGCAGCCGGCCGACGCGTACAACCTGCGGGTCCGCGAGACGCAGCAGCAGGTGGACGAGTACCGCGCCGAGCGCGGCCGGATCGGCGATGTGCCGGCCGCCCTGCGGGACCGGCTGGCCGCCATCGACGACCACCTGGCCACCCTGGACGGCACCCGGCAGGAGGTGCTGGACCGCCGGCAGATGGCGGTTGCCGAGGCGGTGCTCCGCTACGGAGTCATCCTCACCGACCTGATCTCCTACGGTGACGGCCTGGCTCAGCTGCCCGGCGACGAGAGCCTCGCGGACAGCCGCCGCGCGGTCTCCGCCTTCGCCCGCGCCAAGGCCTCCGTCGCCGAGGAAGAGGCCGTCGCCTTCACCGCGCTGACCGCCGGCCAGCTCGACTCGGAGCAGTTCTCCTCCTTCGTGGCAACGTTGACCGGGCAGCAGGAGGCCCTGGTCGCCTTCTCGCTGGCCGCCGACCCGGTGCAGCGCGCCCTGGTCAACAGCACCGTCTCCGGCGACGCGGTCGGCCTGGCCGACCGGGTGGCCACCGACATCACCCGCTCGGTCGGGCAGCGCCCGCTGGTCAGCGCGCAGGACGCCACCGCGGCCATCGGCGCCGTGAACGACCTGATGCGCTGGGCCGAGATCCAACTGCAGGACCGACTGCTCCAGCAGGCCGACCAGGCACGCTCGGACGTCATCCGGCAGGCCGTGGTCGAGTCGGTCCTGGTGCTGCTGACCCTGATCATCGCCGTGTCGCTGGCCGTGGTGCTGGCCCGCTCGCTCAACCACTCGCTGCGCCGGCTGCGGGAGGGCGCCCTTTCGGTGGCCAACCACGACCTGCCCGACGCGGTGCAGCGGCTGCAGAACATGGGCAGCGTCGGTGACGGCGGCGTCGACGAGATCGTCCGCCAGGTCCGGGACCCCATTCAGCTCAACAGCCGCGACGAGGTCGGTCAGGTGGCGCTGGCCTTCAACGTCGTGCACCGGGAGGCGGTGCGGGTCGCCGCCGAGCAGGCGGCACTGCGTACCAGCGTCTCGGCGATGTTCCTCAACCTGGCCCGCCGTAGTCAGACCCTGGTCGACCGGATGATCGGCGAGTTGGACGCGATCGAGCGCGGCGAGGAGGACCCGAAGCGGCTCGCGCAGCTCTTCGAACTGGACCACCTGGCCACTCGAATGCGCCGCAACGACGAGAACCTGCTGGTCCTGGCCGGCGCCGACTCCGCCGTACCGCGTCGCGACGACGCGTTGGTGGTGGACGTGCTGCGCGCCGCCCAGTCCGAGGTGGAGCTGTACAACCGCATCGAGTTCGGGACGGTGGACACCGACATCTCGGTGTCCGCGCACGCGGTCAACGACGTGGTACGCCTCGTCGCCGAACTCCTCGACAACGCCACCCGGTTCTCCCCGCCGAACACCACAGTGGTCGCCGACGGTCGCCGGATCCGCGACTACGTGCTGATCCAGATCGAGGACCGCGGGCTCGGCCTCACCGACGAGCAGCTCGACTCGCTCAACCGGCGGCTGGCCGCCCCGCCGAGCGTCGACGTCGCCGCGTTCCGGCTGATGGGTCTGGCCGTGGTGAGTCGGCTCGCGTCCCGTTACGGCATCCGGGTGGAGCTGCGTCGCAACGTCGAGGGCGGCACCGTCGCCCAGGTGACGTTGCCCGCCACCACCGTGGTGCTGCCCACCAGCCGGGGCCGCGACCAGGTGCTCACCCGGCCGCGTCAGCCGATGGCCGTGGAGCAGACGCCGCTCACCCCGGTCGGTCACGCCGAGCAGTTCGCCGGTGCAGCCACGTCGGCGGCGACGCTGCCCGACCAGTGGCGGACCAGCACGCCGGCACCCGCCCAGTGGCAGTCGCCGCTGGACTCGCGGGACACCACCCCGGCCGTCCAGGCGGGTGGCTACACCGGTCCGCGTTCGACCATGCCACCGGCCCCCGCCGCCCCCGCTCCCGCCGCTGCCGCACCTGCCGCTCCGGCCCCCGCCGCCCCGCTTCCGCCGGCCCGGCCGGCCTTCGGCAACGGCGCGGGTGCCTCACTGGGCAGCCCGACCGTGGCCTACCCGACCGTCGACCCGCTGCCTCGGCGTGGCTCCACCGCGGATGCCGCGGATGGGCGCGGCAGCCAGGGCCTCCCGGTCGGGCCGGTCGCCGGCCCGGGCGCGGTGGCGCCGCCGGCCGCTCCGTCGGTGCCCGCCGCACCGGTCAGCAGCCGGCCCGACTTCCCCGCCGAAGCTCCGATCTTCCGGGAGATGGAGGCGGTCTGGTTCCGGTCGCACGGCGACGACGCCACCGCGATCTTCACCCGGCCCAACTTCGACGAGCCGCCCGCACCCGCCGCCACCGCTCCGGCTGATGCCGGCCTGGGTACCGGCAACGGCGGTCAGCCGAGCGCCGCGCCCGTGCCGGCCGCGCCGCCGGCCCGACCGAAACTGCCGACCCGTACCCCGGCCAGCTCCGGCACGGCCACGCCGGGCGCCGAGGGCCTCGGCGGCACCATGGACGGGTTCGGCGCACGGCCGTCGGCGCCGCCGACGTACACTCCGGCCCCGGCTGGCCGTACGGCTCCGGCCGCGCCCGCCCCCGACCCGGAAGCCTGGCGTACGGCGGCCGACGAGGGCTGGTCCCGGGCCAGCCGGGCCGCCGAGCCGGCTCCCGCCGGGACCACCCGCTCCGGGTTGCCCAAGCGGGTGCCGCAGGCCCAGCTCGTGCCGGGTGGCATCGAACCGAAGAGCGGCCGGGACCGCAGCCGGCGGACCCCGGATGAAGTACGTGGTCTGCTGTCGGCCTACCACCGCGGTGTGCAGCGCGGTCGGACGGCCGGAACGGACCTGAACAGCACCTCGACCAAGGAGAGCCGATGAACAGGCCAGCTGCCATGCAGGACATGGGTTGGCTGCTCACCAACTTCGCCGACAGCGTGGCGGGCATCGCCCACGTGGTGGCGGTGTCCGCCGACGGGCTGTTGCTCGCGTCCTCCCGGGATCTGCCGGGGGACCGGGCGGACCAGCTCGCCGCGATCACCTCCGGGGTGGTGAGCCTGACCGAGGGCGCGGCCCGGATGTTCAGCGCGGGCGGGGTGTTGCAGACAGTCATCGAGATGGACAGCGGATATCTCTTCCTGATGTCGATCAGCGACGGTTCCTCGATGGCCGTGCTGGCCGCGCGCAGCTGCGACGTGGGTCAGGTGGGCTACGAGATGGCGCTGCTGGTCGAGCGGGTGGGTGCCGCTGCCGCGCGACGCGGTGCGCTCTTAGCACCGGAAGGCGGCGCTTGCTCCGAGCGCCGGGCCAGGGACGGGAGGCGGCACAGTCCGGCTCCGCAGGGGACGAGGAGGTGATCGGGGATGGACCAACGACGCGCTGACCCGCGTGGCGCGCTGGTACGTCCGTACGCGGTCACCCGTGGTCGTACCGAGCCCCGGCAGGACATCGCCCTCGAGGCCGTCCTCACCGCCTCTCCCACCCAGGTCGCCGAGTCCCGCTTCGCCGGGCATGACAAACACCGAATCGCCACGGTCTGTGAGGGCCGAGCACAGTCGCTGGCGGAGATCGCCGCGTATACCCGGATGCCGCTGGGCGTCGCCCGGGTGTTGGTCGCCGACATGGTGGCCGAGAGCCTGCTGACGTTACACACTGCTGCTCCCGCCGAGGGGTTCGAGGAGCGGATGGAACTGCTTGGAAGGGTGCTAAGTGGACTTCGCAGGCTATGACCCCGCTGGGGGGCGGCCGGGCCGGGGAATCGTCTCCGCGAAGATCGTCGTCGCGGGCGGCTTCGGCGTTGGCAAGACGACAATGGTCGGGGCGATCTCCGAGATCACACCGCTGACCACTGAGGCGTTGATGACCGCGGCGGGCGTCGGCATCGACGATCCGTCCAAGGTGCCGGGCAAGGAGACCACCACGGTCGCCATGGACTTCGGCCGGATCACCATGGCCCAGGACCTGATCCTGTACCTCTTCGGTACACCGGGTCAGACCCGGTTCTGGTTCATGTGGGACGAGATCATCCGGGGGGCGGTGGGCGCCGCCGTGCTGGTGGACACCCGCCGGATCACCGACGCGTTCGCCCCGCTGGACTACTTCGAGAACCGCAACCTGCCGTACGTGGTGGCGCTGAACAAGTTCGACGGCGCTCCGCAGTACGAGGCGGAGGAGGTCCGCGAGGCGCTGGCCATCTCGCCGCAGGTGCCGCTGGTGATGACCGACGCCCGGCAGCGGGACTCGGTCAAGCAGGTGCTGGTGACGGTGGTCGAGCACGCCATGCTCCGGCTCCAGTCCGAGCACGGGCGGGGCTTCCCCACTCCGGTCGGCTGAACCGCCGCGTCACGGCCGGCCCGCAACGGTCGGCCGTGACGCGCTCAGCCGGCCGCGATGGTCGGCGGTGACGCGCTCAGCCGGCCGCGATGGTCGGCGGTGACGCGCTCAGTCGACCCGGAGCCGGTAGCCGCGCTTCACCACGGTCTGCACCACGCGCGGCGCGCGCAGGCCGGCCCGTAGCCGGGCGACGGCCATCTCCACGGCGTGCTCGTCCGCGCCCCGGGGCAGCGTCCGCAGCAACGCCGTACGGGACAGCACCCGCCCCGGGGACTGCGCCAGCGCCCGCAGCACCGCCATCGGTGCGGGCGCGAGTGGCCGCAGTTCCCCGTCGATCACCGCAGCGTGCCCGCGCAACGTGAGCAGGTGCCCACCGGCCTTGAACGTCACGGTCCGGCGGGGCAGTTCGTCGACGATGGTCCGCACCAGCGCGCCCAGCCGCGCCCGGCCGGGGGCGCTCACCGGCACCCCGCGCCGCAGCAGCGGCTCGGCGGTCACCGGGCCGACGCAGCTGGCCAACACATCACTGCGCAACGCGGACAGCACCGCGTCGGTGCGGTCCCCGGCGGCCCGCAGCAACGCCTCGGCCGCCGGCGCCGAGGTGAACGTCACCGCGTCCACCAGCCGGCCGGCGATCAGGTCGATCAACCGGTGGAGCGGCGCCGGGTCGGTCGGCGGCGCCCAGCGGTAGACCGGCACCTCGATGACCGTGGCGCCGGCCGCCTCCAGCGCGAGCGTGCACTCGGGCTGCCGCTCGCCGTGCAGCTGCATCGCGATCACCTGCCCGGCCACGCCGCGCCGGCGCAGGTGGTCGACCACCTCGTCACAGCTCTCCGAGGCGGGCGACCACTGGTCGTGCAGCCCGGCCGCCCGGATCGCGCCGCGCGCCTTCGGGCCACGCGCCACCACATACGAGCTGGCCAGCACGGAGCGCAGCGGCTCGGCCAGCCCCCAGCCCTCGGCCGCTTCCAGCCAGCCGCGCATGCCGATGCCGGTGTTGGCCATCAGGATGTCCGGCGGTTGGTCGAGGCAGGCGCGGGTCGCCTCGCGCAGCTCGGTGTCGTCGGAGAGCGGCACGATCCGCAACGCCGGGGCGAGCACCACCCGGGCGCCCCGTCGTTCGAGCAGGGCGGCCAGTTCGTCGCGCCGCCGGTCGGCGGTCACCCCGATGGTGAAGCCCGCCAGTTCTTCCCGCATCAAGCCTCCTGTCGCAGCCGCACCTCGACCAGCCCGTTGCGGCAACGCGCGTCGTGTCGGGCCACGGCCACCCCGGGCAGGTCGAGGCAGTGCCCGCTGCGCAGGTCGTACACCTGCTTGTGCAGCGGTGAGGCGACCGTCGGCACTCCGCCGCGGCTGCCGACGATGCCCCGGGACAGCACGTACGCCCCGGAGACCGGGTCGCGGTTGTCGATCGCGAACAGCCCGTCGGCGGTCCGGAAGAGGGCGACCTGTTCCCCGTCGACCAGGGCGGCGACGCCCCGGTCCGGTTCCAACCGGTCGAGGGGGCACACGGTGGTCCAGGTCAGGGTGAGGGTCTGGGTCATCGCCGTACCTCCGGTAGGCCGAGGGTGACCGGTTGCCGACGGTGACCGTTTGTCGGCTCAGCTCCGGTCGGGGAATGGTCGCGTACGGGTACCGGCTGGCCGCGTTCCCGGGTGAAGGTGATCGACGGGTCCGGTACGTCCGGGGCGTTGACGAAGGAGGTGTAGCGGCGCAGCCGATCCGGGTCGTCCAGGACGTCGCGCCACTCGTCGGAGTACGACGACACGTGCCGGGCCATCGCCGCGTCGAGGTCGGCGCAGAGCCCGAGCGAGTCGTCCACGATCACCGAGCGCAGGTGGTCCAGGCCGCCGTCCATCGCCTCGATCCAACCGGCGGTGCGTTGCAGCCGGTCGGCGGTGCGGATGTAGTAGATGAGGAATCTGTCGATAAGCGTGATCAGCGCGTCCGTGGACAGGTCGGTGGCGAACAGGTCGGCGTGCCGGGGCCGGAAGCCGCCGTTGCCGCCGACGTAGAGATTCCAGCCGGTCTCGGTGGCGATGATGCCGAAGTCCTTGCTGCGCGCCTCCGCGCACTCCCGGGCACAACCGGAGACCGCCGACTTGAGTTTGTGCGGCGCGCGCAGCCCGCGATAGCGCAGCTCCAGCGCGACGGCCAGCCCCACCGAGTCCTGTACGCCGTACCGGCACCAGGTCTCGCCCACGCACGACTTCACCGTGCGCAGCGCCTTGCCGTACGCGTGACCGGACTCGAAGCCGGCGTCCACCAGCCGCCGCCAGATCTGCGGCAGCTGCTCCACCCGCGCCCCGAACAGGTCGATCCGCTGCCCACCGGTGATCTTCGTGTAGAGCTGGAAGTCCCGGGCGACCTCGCCGATCACGATCAGCTTCTCCGGGGTGATCTCGCCGCCGGGGATCCGGGGCACCACCGAGTAGCTGCCGTCGCGTTGCAGGTTGGCCAGGAAGTGGTCGTTGGTGTCCTGCAACGACGCCTGCTCCCCGTCGAGCACGTGCCCGCTGCCCAGCGAGGCGAGGATCGAGGCGACCACCGGTTTGCAGATGTCGCAGCCGCGACCCCGACCGTGCTCGGCGACCAGCCGGGAGAACGTCCGGATGCCGCGTACCCGGACGATCTCGAACAGCTCCCGCCGGCTGACGTCGAAGTGCTCGCAGAGCGCGCTGGACTGCGCCACCCCGGCCGCGTCCAGGAGCTGCTTGAGCATCGGCACGCAGGAACCGCAGCTGGTGCCGGCCCTGGTGCACGCCTTCACCGCCGCCACGTCCGCGCAACCGTCGGCGATGGCGGCGTCCACGTCGCCCCGGGTCACCGCGTTGCAGGAGCAGACCTGCGCGGTGGCTGGCAGCGCCCCGGCGTCCGCGCCGCCGCCGTCGGGGGCGAGCAGCGCCAGC
>NZ_JBEXHP010000167.1:0-9296 GCF_040607895.1 Micromonospora sp. NPDC005220 | reverse complement strand
GCCCGGCCCGCGCCGGTTGCCCCCCGCCGCCCGGTTGTCTGCCGCCCGCCGGTTCTTTCCCGCCCGCCGGTTCTCTCGCGCCGCCGGCCGGCAGGTCCCGGCCGAGGCGGGCGAGCAGCAGCGCGGTCGCCACCCCGGCGGTCACCGCGGAGTCGGCGGCGTGCGGCGGCTCCCCGGAGGCGCGCGGTGGCGGCATCCGGCACACCCGGGTCAGCAGCGTCTCCAGCACCGGCGGCGGCAGCCCGGGCAGCAGGTCGCGGACGCGTCCGTCCAACTCGCCGCGCAGCCGGCCGAGGTCGCTGGCGCGAGGCGGGTGCCCGAGCAGCTCACCGGCCAGTTCGCGCAGCAGCGGTGGCGCCAGCGCCGCCATGCCCAACCCCACGTCGGCCGAGGCCCGGCGCAGCTCCTTGCGGAGCCGGTCCCGGTCGCCGGAGCGGACACCACCCACCACCCGGCGCAGCAACTCCTGGGAGTCGTCCACCCGCTCGTCGGGTTCCTCGTCGGTGCCCTCGCGCCCGCCGGTCAGCTCGGCCACCCGCACCGACCACCAGCGGCGCATCCGCACCTGCTCGGCCGGCTCCGGTACGACCGCGGTGGGCCCGGCCGCCGGTGGTGTGTCGTGTCGGGGAGCGCGTTGCTCGGGGCGAGGCGCCGGGGCGCCGTCCGCGCCGAGCCCGATCGCGGTCAGATAGGCCGACAGTTGTTCCTGTGCCACCCGCAGCGCGTAGCCGGCGCTCTCGGCGTGCTCGGTGGCGGCGGACAGCTCGGGCACCCCCATCGGGTTGGCCGACTCCTGCCGTACCCAGCGCAGCCGCTCCGCGGCCAGGCCGAACTTCTCCAGCGCCTGCCCGAGCAGGGCATGCGGGAACTCCTCGGTGGCGGCACGGACCTGCCCGCCGACATCCTCGATGATGGACACGGTGGCCTACAGGGTGGAGACGTAGAGCTGCGCCTGCTCCACCGCGACAAGTGTTGCGGCGAGACACTCCTCCAGCTCCTGGCTGGCCTGGGTCAGCGACGCCTGGGCCGCTTCCACGGTCTCGTGCCCGCTGCCCTCCAGCGCCCCGGCCAGGGTCTGCTGGGCCTCGGACAACTTCTCGCCGGCCGCCTGCACGGCTGTCTGCCCGTCTCCGATCTGTTGGAGGGCGACATCGATGGCAGCCTTCAGCTCGGCGACGCTCGCCACGGCGGAACCTCCTGGGGGCGGGGAGATCTCCATTAGAGCCTATCGGCGGTCGGGAAAGAACATCCGCCCTGTCGGTGTTCCTGCCCGCCTGTCCGGAAGGCCCTCGGAAGTGCCGGGAGTCCGATCTGTGGGAGTCCCAGTGCGAGAATTTCTCAGCTGCTGGTCGGATTCTCGCGGAGCCAGCGCGGGCCGTACACCTCGGCGCCCAGCGCCGTCACCCGCCCGCGTAGCTCCCGATCGGCGGTGACCACCAGCCGGCGGCGCTGCGGCGCGCCCTCCACCAGCTCGACCACCGTGTCGTCGCCGGAGCCGGCGGCGGAGACCACCCGCACGCCCTCGGTGCCCGGCACGTCCCGCGCCGCCCCCTCGACCACCAGGACCACCTCCACCGGGGCGGTCAGCCGGGCCGGCAACCCGACGGTCGCCACCGGGGCGAGCGAGTCGCGCAACCGGGCCGCGGCCCCGGCCCGGTCACGCCACCACCCGTTCGGGCGCGAGCCCACCACGTTGGCGCCATCCACGATCAGCAGCGGGGTCTCATCCATCCCGTCAGCCTGCCACCATCGGCCGGCCCTGACCCGTCGCCACTCCCGGAATGCGGGTGCTCCGCCAGCTGCGGCGTTTGTCGCGCCGCGCGCCGGGTAGCCCCTGCCGACCGTGCCGAGCCCTACTGCGGAGGACAGACATGATGGGACCCGGTGACCCTGGCTCCGACCCGTGGGACGAATTCCTGGCCCGGTACTTCGGCCGGGGTGAGGGAGGACGCCGACCGCCGCACCGGGTCGACATCACCCGACTGATGACGGCCGACGCCCGGGAGATGCTGGCCGACGCGGCCCGGCGGGCCGCGCAACGGCAGAGCAGCGACCTGGACACCGACCACCTGCTCTGGGCGGCGCTGCAACGTGAACCGCTGCGCGATCTGGTACGCCGGGCCGGGGCCGACCCGGACACCCTGCTCAACGCCCTCGGCGGAAAGGGCGACGGCGCGCCGCGCGGGGAGGTGCCGCCCAACCTGTCGTTGACCCCCGCGGCCAAGCGGGCGCTGCTCGACGCCCACCAGCTGTCCAGGGCGATGGGGGCCAACTACATCGGCCCCGAGCACATCCTGATGGCGCTGCCGCTCAACCCCGAGTCGCCGGCCGGGCGGATGCTGGCCGCCGGCCGGATCCAACCCGAGTCGTTGCAGGCCGCCAACGCCGAGCGCGGGCCGATGACCGGGCCGAAGCCGGACCGTGGCACCCCCACCCTGGACCAGTACGGGCAGGACCTCACCGACCTGGCCCGCAACGACCAGATCGACCCGGTGATCGGCCGGGCCGACGAGATCGAGCAGGCTGTGGAGATCCTGTCCCGGCGTACCAAGAACAACCCGGTGCTGATCGGCGAGGCCGGCGTCGGCAAGACCGCCATCGTCGAGGGGCTCGCCGAACGGATCTGCGACGGCGACGTACCGCAGACCCTGCTCGGCAAGCGGGTCGTCCAGCTCGACCTGGCCGGTCTGGTCGCCGGCACCCGGTACCGGGGCGACTTCGAGGAGCGGCTGAAGAAGGTGATCGACGAGATCCGGGCGCACCGGGACGAGCTGATCATCTTCATGGACGAGATCCACACCCTGGTCGGGGCCGGTGGCGCCGGCAGCGAGGGCGGGATGGACGCGTCCAACATGCTCAAACCCGCCCTCGCCCGGGGCGAGCTGCGGGTGATCGGCGCGACCACGCTGGACGAGTACCGCAAGAGCATCGAGAAGGACGCCGCCCTGGCCCGGCGCTTCCAGCCGGTGCTGGTGCCCGAGCCCAGCGTCGACGACACCATCGCCATCCTGCGCGGGCTGCGCGACCGGTACGAGGCCCACCACCAGGTGCGCTTCACCGACGAGGCGCTGGTCGCCGCCGCCGAGCTGTCCGACCGGTACGTCACCGACAGGTTCCTGCCGGACAAGGCGATCGATCTGATCGACCAGGCCGGCGCCCGGGTGCGGTTGCGGACCCGCACCCCCGGGGCCGACGTGCGGGAGCTGGAGCAGGAACTCGACGACGTACGCCGGGACAAGGAACAGGCCGTCACCGACGAGCAGTACGAGCGGGCGTCCGCGCTGCGGGACCGGATCGCCGAGTTGGAGGGGGACATCCGTCGCGCGAACGGCGATGACGGCTCGTCCAACTCCCAGGTGCCCGAGGTGGGCCCGCAGGAGATCGCCGAGGTGGTCTCCCGGGCCACCGGCATCCCGGTCAGCCAGCTCACCGAGGAGGAACGCGACCGGCTGCTGCGCCTGGAGGGTCACCTGCACGAGAGGGTGGTCGGTCAGGACGACGCGGTCACCGCGGTCGCCGAGGCCGTCCGCCGCTCCCGGGCCGGGCTGGCCGACCCGGAGCGGCCGATGGGCAGTTTCCTGTTCCTCGGCCCGACCGGTGTCGGCAAGACCGAGTTGGCGCGGGCCCTGGCCGAGGCGTTGTTCGGCGAGGCGGACCGGATGGTCCGGGTGGACATGAGCGAGTTCCAGGAACGGCACACGGTCAGCCGGCTGGTCGGCGCGCCACCCGGATACGTCGGCTACGAGGAGGCCGGTCAGCTCACCGAGGCGGTGCGTCGCCGCCCGTACGCGGTGGTGCTGCTCGACGAGATCGAGAAGGCCCACCCGGACGTGTTCAACATCCTGCTCCAGGTGCTCGACGACGGGCGACTCACCGACAGTCAGGGTCGTACGGTGAACTTCAAGAACACCGTACTGATCATGACGAGCAACCTCGGCTCCGAGCTGATCACCGGCGCCCAGCGCTCGGTCGGCTTCGGCACCGGGGACGTGGGCAGCGAGCAGGAGAACAACGAGCTGCGGGAGCGGCTCATGCGCCGCCTGCAGGAGAACTTCCGCCCGGAGTTCCTCAACCGCATCGACGAGGTCATCATCTTCCGCCGGCTGGAGGCCGAGCAGCTGCGCGACATCACCGCGCTGCTGCTGGAGGAGACCCGCCGCCGCATGCACGCCCAGGACCTCCAGGTGGAGTTCACCACCGCCGCCATCGACTGGCTCGCCGAGCACGGCTACCAGCCGGAGTTCGGCGCCCGCCCGCTGCGCCGCGTGATCCAGCGGGAGGTGGACAACCACCTGTCCCGGATGTTGCTGGAGTCGGCGATCTCGCCGGGGCAGAAGGTCACCGTGGACGCCCGCGACGGCGCGCTCACCTTCGACGTGACAGCGGGCGAGCGGGGGTACACCGCCGCCACGACCACCCACCCACGATGAGCGGGTCGGCGCGAAGGGACGAACACGAGGACCCGCACCAGCCCGCGGAGTCCGCGAAACCCCGGGACGAGGACGACCATCCCGACCCGATCCTGGCGCCGCCCACCGCGAACCCCCGCCGCACGCGGGTGCCCGCGGAGGGCCTGCATCCGAAGACCGACCAGGACGACCCGGAGACGTCCGGGCCGCCGCCGGCGAGAGGAGACCTGATGGTACGCGAAGCGCGGCTCGACCCCGAGGTGGAAGTGCTCTGGGAGGACTTCCACGCCGAGGTCAACGTCCCGTCGGAGCAGCTGCGGACCTGGCTGCTGACCCGGGGTTCGGGGGAGGAGTCGTTCAGCCCGAACCCGAACCTCGACCTGCCCCAGCCGGGCCGGGAGATCCTCAAGGTGCTCAACAAGCGCAAGGTGGACCTCACCCCGGAGGACATCGAGGTGATGCGGGAGGCGGTCGAGCGAATCCGCGAGCTGATGGACGCCAAGCCGTCGCGCGGCAACGCCGACGACAGTTGGCGGCACTCGCTGCTGGATCTGGGTCACGACCCGCTCGTCGAACGCTGAACGCGGCCACCCGCGACGGTGCCGTCCCAACCCGGGACGGCACCGTCTCGGCGTACTACTGGCCCTGGTCGGGCTCCAGGCTGCCGATGGTCAGACCGGCCGCGTCCGCCGCGGCGTCCCGGTCGCCGCGGGTCTGGTCCTCCCGGCTGAGCAGGTTGGCGTACTCGGTCACGTCGGCCGGGTCGGGCACCGTCGGCAGGCGGCGCAGGAACGCCTCCACCGCACGGGTGGCGGCGGTGTGCGCGGCAGCCGCCTGGCGCAGCAGTTCGCGGTCGTCGGCGGGCGGGTAGAGGTCGGTCATGTCCGCCAGATACCCGGCCCACGGCGGTTCGCACCGGCAGCGGCCGGGAATACCGGCCGTTCAGCCCGGTCGGACCGCACTCGGCTGCCGGACGCCGAACCCCGGGTTGCGGGGCAGCCAGGCCAGGTACGCCGGGTGCGGCGCCAACGAGTCGACGTACGCCGCCTTGGCCGTCTCCAGCACCAGCTCGGCGCCCTGGGCGGCGGGGGAGTCCGGGTGCCAGCCGAGCAGCAGCCGCCAGCGCAGCGGCGTCCCGGCGAGCTGACGGGTGACCAGACCGCTCACCGGGCGGAACGTCGCCTGGCACAGGGCCACCGCCACGCCGGCTTCGACCAGGTCGACGCAGCCGCGGATGTCGGTCTCGTACACCTTGCGGGGGGTGAAGCCAGCGCGGGCGCAGGCGGCGGCGAAGCAGTCGGCGAAGCAGCCGTCGCCCGGCGCGGCGACCCACTGCTCGTGGCGCAGGTCGGCCAGGCGCACCTCGTCCTGCCCCGCCAGGGGATGGGTCTCCGGCAGCAGCACCAGCACCGGGTCGACGGCCACCTCCTGCCAGCTCAACCCGAACCCGGCCGACGGGCTGGCGTCGCCGCACACACCGGCCAGCGCGAAGTCCAGTCGGCCGCCGGCCACCAACTGCGCCAACTCGTCCACCGACCAGGACGCGTACGTGGTGATCTGGGCGGGTGGCTGCTCGGCCGCCAACCGGTGCACCAGCCGCCCGAGGATCGGGCTGTTCACCCCACCGAACCGGTAGCACGGTGGGGTGTCGCCCGCCCCGGCCAGCCGGGCCGCCTCGTCCTGGAGGCCCTTCATGGCCGGCAGCAGCACCCGGGCGCGGGCCAGCACCAGCTCACCGAGCGCGGTGGGTCGGGCCCCGCGCCGGTCCCGGTCGAACAGCGGGCCGCCCAGTGTCCGCTCGATGCGTTGGAGCTGGGCGGTGAGCGCCGGCTGGGCCAGGCCGAGCGCCGAGGCCGCCTTCGTCACACTTCCCGTCTCCGCGATCGCGCAGACCACCCGCAGGTGACGCAGCTCCAGGTTCATAGGGTGACGGTAGGACTACCAGGTCTGCTGGCGGAATAGCCCGAGTGGATCGGTGATAATGAATGCATTCCCGGCTGTCGCCGGTCACTGCTCGCGTGGCGGCTCCGGCAGGTCCGCCAGGTACGTCGGGCGTCGCGTCACCGCGTCGAGGACCTTGTCCACCACCCCGACCGCCGGCTCCACGATCCGGTTCCACGGAGGGGTGGCCGGCGTGCCCGGGTGCGGTCGGGTCGGCGCGGCCTCCTCGGCGATCTCCAGCCGGTTGCCGAGCCGGATCAGTTCCTCCTCGGTCGCGACCCCGCGCAGCTCGGTGACCAGCGCGCCCACCCCGTCGACGTGCCGGCGGACCCGCTCGGCGACCTCGGTCAACGCCTCGTCCGTCAGCCCCTTCAGGGCGCTCAGCAGGGCCGCGTCCGCGTTGATCTCCGCGTCCACCCGCTCGGTGGCCGTCGGCAGCGCCGCGCGGACCGCCGGCAGCAGGTACTGCTCCTCGGCGGACAGGTGCCGCGACAGCGCGGCGGTGAGCACCGCCAGCCCCTCCTGCGGCGTGGTGTCCGGGCCGGAGAGCTGGTCCAGCAGCGCCAGCAGTTGCCGGTGCTCCCGGTCGACGATGTCGGCGATGCTGCGACCGGCGGGCCGGTAGCCCTCCTCGGGTACGGGCGCGGGCGGCAGCGGCGGCAGGGGAACGGCGGACATGGTGCCCTCCTCGACTGGCGGGCGGAAGCCCCGGCAGGGACGTACGGTCGTCGGCGGCGGTACCCGAACGCGGCCACGGTGAAACCGACCCGTCGATGCGTGCACCCGCGCCGGCCCGCCGACCAGCTCGGGCTGGTATGAAGAGGCGATGACGAGCGATGCCGCCTCCGCCCGACCCGACCCCACCGCAGAGGTCGTGGACCTCTGCCGCGACCTGCTGCGCATCGACACCACCAACACCGGTGACAACGACACCAGCGTCGGCGAACGCCTCGCGGCCGAGTACGTGGCGGAGAAGCTCGCCGAGGTGGGCGTGGAGTCCGTCCTGCACGAGTCCGCGCCGGGCCGGGCGAACGTGGTGGCCCGCATCCCGGGCACCGACCCGAGCCGGGGCGCGCTGCTGGTGCACGGCCACCTGGACGTGGTGCCCGCCGACGCCGCCGAGTGGTCGGTCGACCCGTTCTCCGGCGAGCTGCGCGACGGCTACCTGTGGGGCCGGGGCGCCATCGACATGAAGGACTTCGACGCGATGGTGCTCGCCGTGGTGCGGCACTGGCAGCGCACCGGCGTACGACCCCCACGCGACATCGTGCTCGCGTACACCGCCGACGAGGAGGCGGGCAGCGACTACGGCGCGCGCTTCCTGGTGGACAACCACCGGGGCCTCTTCGACGGCTGCACCGAGGCGATCGGTGAGGTCGGCGGCTTCTCCTACTCGGTCAACGACAGCCAGCGGCTCTACCTCATCGAGACCGCCGAGAAGGGCATCGACTGGCTGCGGCTGCACGCCAAGGGCCGCCCCGGGCACGGCTCGATGATGCACGATGACAACGCCGTCACCGCGCTCGCCGAGGCGGTGGCCCGGATCGGCCGGCACCGTTTCCCGGTGGTGGTGACCGACACCGTGCGGGCCTTCCTGACCGAGGTCTCCGACCTGCTCGGCATCGAGTTGAACCCGGACGACCCGGAGACGGCCATCGCCAAGCTCGGCCCCATCGCCAACATCATCGGCGCGACCATCCGCAACACCGCCAACCCGACCCGGTTGAGCGCCGGCTACAAGGACAACGTCATCCCCGGCCGGGCCACCGCCACCATCGACTGCCGCAGTCTGCCCGGCCAGTCCGAGTTGCTGGAGCGGCAGCTGCGCGAGCTGGTCGGCCCGGACATCGCGATCGAGTACGTCCAGCGGCAGCCGGCGTTGGAGACCACCTTCGACGGTGACCTCGTCGAGGCCATGTCGGCGGCGCTGCGCGCGGAGGACCCGGGGGCGCGGCCGGTTCCGTACATGCTCTCCGGTGGCACCGACGCCAAGGCGTTCTCCCAGCTGGGCATCCGCTGCTTCGGGTTCGCCCCGCTCCGACTGCCCGCCGACCTGAACTTCTCGGCGTTGTTCCACGGCATCGACGAGCGCGTTCCGGTGGACGGACTACAGTTCGGCGTGCGGGTTCTCGACCGGTTCCTCCGCACCTGCTAGCCGTGTCCGGCCGTGCCGCCGGCGCGCAACCTCCCCATCGTGAAGGGACTGCCCCACATGACCGACCAGCATGGTGAGCTGGACGCCGCTCTCGAGCGGGTGATCGAAGCGGCCCGCCACCACCTGGCCGCCGTACGCGCCGCACAGGGCCGCGTCGACGACGACGACGTCTGGCAGGCGTACGTGGCGTTGAACAACGCCTCCTTCGCGTACGACGAGCGGCTGCTCGACGCCTTCGGCGAGGTGACGCCCTGGGATGTCGACTCGATCGACCCGGACGAGGCCGACGAGCGTTTCGGCGGCGGCGAGGGAGCCGAGGCCAGCGACCCGCACCCAAGGGTCATCTCGGTGCGTCAGCGTCGGGACTACCGGGTGCCGAGCATCGCCGCGCTGCTGCGGGCGGCCGAGGCGGCCCGCCGCGAGGGCACCCCGGAGGACGACGAGCCGGCGCCGGTGGAGGGCGTCGGCGAGGCGGTGCTGGAGCTGCTGCAGAGCGGTGACGGCTCGCTCGGCGCGCTGGACGTCCCCGAGTTGGAACCGCTCGACGGGGTGGTCATGGTCAGCGAGGTCGGCACCCCGGTCGACCTGGAGTCGTTCGACGACGACGACGCGGTCGGCCCGTTCCAGCCGGCGGCCGACGACCGGCTGGTCGGTCGACTCGACGAGCACCCGTTCCTGGAGCTCGACGACGACCACGACCACGCCGGGCACCAGCACTAGCCACTGGCCGGGGGGCCCCCCCGGGGCACGGCGGCCCCCCCCCCCAGCGGCCGGGGGTCCGGTCGACAGAG
>NZ_JBEXHP010000166.1:0-9390 GCF_040607895.1 Micromonospora sp. NPDC005220 | reverse complement strand
CCGGCGGGGCGTGGATGGGCCGGCGCGACGCGCGTCACCGGGTCAACGAGTTGTTCGCGAGCACCGTCCGGCCGTCGCCCGCCGGCGGGCCCGCACGACGAGCAGCAACACGACCACCACGAGTACGGCAAGCACCGCCACCAGGTACGTCACCAGCGCGTCCAACCGACTCCCTCCCCAGGTTCGTCGGCGCGAACGGTAACAACCTTCGACACCATCGGGACCCGTACCGTGACCGACAGCTCAACTACCGATGGCACCGGCGGCGTCGTCCTGGGTGGGTTACTCAGGCTGCGGCGAGCCGCCGGCTGGCGTACGTGCCCAGCGTTTCGCGGTCCATCACGCAGCCGACGAAGGTGGTGAACTCGCTCGGATCGTCCCGCAGCGACGTCCAGGTCGCGCGGGCGGCGGCCGGGTCGACGCGCTCCAGCAGAGTGGCCGCGTACGCCCGGCCGGCGGGTGTGCCGTCGGCCAGCACCCGGTCGAGCTGGCGGCGCACCTCCTCGGGGTGGTCGTCGAGAGCGGCCGAGACCCGCTCGTACGCCTCCGTCACCGGCAGCAGCGTGCCGGCGATGCCAACTCCCCCGAAGGCGAGCGTGTCAGCCGCCACCAACTCATCGACGGCCGCACCAAGTTCCCGCTCCCATGTCTTCCTACCAATCCCAAACATGCCCCAACCCTTTCCCCATCCACCCCCGCCCCACCCTGTTGATCAAGAGGTTTGCGTCATGAGAAGACGCGAATCTGACGCAAACCTCTTGATCACCGCGTTAGGGGGTGCGGTTAGGCGGGGGTTACCGACAGGGTTCCGGTTTCTGTTTCGCGGTCTACCTTGACCGTTTCGCCGTCGCGGATCTGGCCGGACAGGAGCGCCTTCGCCAACTGGTCTCCGATTGCGGTCTGAACCAGGCGGCGCAGCGGGCGGGCGCCGTAGATCGGGTCGTAGCCGTGCTCGGCCAGCCAGTCCCGGGCGGCGTCGGTGATCTCCAGGCCCAGCCTGCGGTCGGCCAACCGCCGCCGCATCCGGTCCAGCTGGATGTCGACGATGGAGCGCAGGTCGTCCCCACGCAGCGAGGCGAAGACCACGATGTCGTCCAGCCGGTTGAGGAACTCCGGCTTGAAGTGCGACCGGACCACCGCCAGGACACCCTCCCGGCGCTGCTCGTCGGCGAGCGTCAGGTCGCTGATCACCGACGACCCTAGGTTGGAGGTGAGGATCAGGATGGCGTTGCGGAAGTCCACCGTGCGGCCCTGACCGTCGGTGAGCCGGCCGTCGTCGAGCACCTGGAGCAGCACGTCGAAGACGTCCGGGTGGGCCTTCTCCACCTCGTCCAGCAGCACCACCGAGTACGGCCGTCGACGCACCGCCTCGGTGAGCTGACCGCCCTCGTTGTAGCCGACGTAGCCGGGCGGCGCACCCACCAGGCGGGCGACCGAGTGCTTCTCGCCGTACTCGCTCATGTCGATGCGGACCATGGCCCGCTCGTCGTCGAAGAGGAACTCGGCCAGGGCCTTGGCCAGCTCCGTCTTGCCGACGCCGGTGGGGCCGAGGAACAGGAAGCTGCCGGTCGGGCGGTCAGGGTCGGCGATACCGGCTCGGGCCCGGCGTACCGCGTCGGAGACCGCGCCGACCGCTTCGGCCTGGCCGACCACCCGGCCGCCAAGCGACTCCTCCATCCGCAGCAGCTTGGCCGTCTCACCCTCCAGCAGGCGGCCGGCGGGGATGCCGGTCCAGGAGGCGACCACCGCGGCGATGTCGTCCGCGCCGACCTCCTCCTTGAGCATCGCGCCATCGGCCTGGAGCTGGGCCAGCTCCTCCTCGGCCTGCTTCAGCTCGACCTTCAGCGCGGGAATCCGGCCGTAGCGCAGCTCGGCGGCGCGTTCCAACTCGCCGTCCCGCTCGGCCCGTTCGGCCTCACCGCCGAGGCGCTCCAACTCCTCCTTGGCGGTGGAGAGCTTGGTGATGTGGCTCTTCTCCGTCTGCCAGCGCTCGGAGAGCACGGTGAGCTGCTCGCGCTTGTCGGCCAGCTCCTTGCGCAGCCGCTCCAACCGCTCGGCGGAGGCGGCGTCCGGCTCCTTGGCCAGAGCCATCTCCTCGATCTCCAACCGGCGGACCGCCCGCTCGATCTCGTCCACCTCGACCGGCCGGGAGTCGATCTCCATCCGGAGTCGGGACGCGGACTCGTCGACCAGGTCGATCGCCTTGTCCGGCAGGAACCGGTCGGTGATGTACCGGTCGGAGAGGGTGGCGGCGGCGACCAGCGCGGCGTCGGTGATCCGTACGCCGTGGTGCACCTCGTAGCGCTCCTTGAGCCCACGCAGGATGCCGATGGTGTCCTCGATGGTCGGCTCGCCGACCAGCACCGGCTGGAACCGGCGCTCCAGCGCCGGGTCCTTCTCGATGTGCTCGCGGTACTCGTCAAGCGTGGTGGCGCCGACCATCCGCAGCTCACCACGCGCCAGCATCGGCTTGAGCATGTTGCCGGCGTCCATCGAGCCTTCGCCCTTGCCGGCGCCGACGACGGTGTGCAGCTCGTCGAGGAAGGTGATGACCTGCCCGTTGGAGTTCTTGATCTCCTCCAGGACGGACTTCAACCGCTCCTCGAACTGGCCGCGGTACTGCGCGCCGGCGACCATCGCGCCGAGGTCCAGCGAGATCAGCTTCTTGTCGCGGAGCGACTCGGGCACGTCGCCGGTGACGATGCGCTGGGCCAGGCCCTCCACGATCGCGGTCTTGCCGACGCCGGGCTCGCCGATCAGCACCGGGTTGTTCTTGGTACGCCGGGAGAGCACCTGGATGACCCGACGGATCTCGGAATCCCGCCCGATGACCGGGTCGATCTTGCCGTCCCGGGCGCTGGCGGTGAGGTCGACGCCGTACTTGGTCAGGGCCTGATAGGTCTGCTCCGGGTCGGCGGTGGTGACCCGACGGTCCCCACCGCGAACGGTCGGGAAGGCGGCGACCAGGGCCTCCTCGGTGGCGCCGACGGTCTTCAGCGCGCCGGACACCGCCCCGCCCACCCGGGCCAGGCCGGCGAGCAGGTGCTCGGTGGAGGTGTACTCGTCGCCCAGCGGCCGGGCGATCTGCTCGGCGGCGCCGATGGCGTTGACGAACTCCCGCGCCAACGTGGGCTCGGCGATGCTGGAGCCGCGGGCGGCCGGCAGGTTGTCGACCGCGCGCTGGGCGGCCTGGCGCAGCTCGGTCGGGTCGGCCCCGACGGCGCGCAGCAGACCGGTGGCGGTCGAACCGTCGGTGTCCAGGAGTGACAGGAGCAGGTGCCAGGGCTCCACGGTGGCGTGACCACGCTGGTTGGCCAGCGCGACGGCGCCCGTGATCGTCTCGCGGCTCTTGGTGGTGAGTTTTTCGGTGTTCATGGGCTCCCCCGGATCGGCGTTGTCCATTGGGTTGGACACAACCAGAGTTGAGCGTATTCCGCTCAACCTTAACGCGTGACGGCCATCACTGCCGGCGCCGCCACCGCCAGTCGAACTCGCCGGCCGCCGGGGGCGGGCCGGGCAGCGGGTCCGCGTCCGGCACCGACGACAGACCGGCCAGCAGGACCGCGAGTTGCCGGCGGCGCAGTTGGCGGGTCCGCTCCGGATCGGGTACGCGGACTGCGGCGCACGCCTCCAGCAGCAACCCCAGATCGTGTACGACCGCGTCGGGGCGCAACCGCCCGCTGGCGTGGGCCCGGTCGACCAGAGCGGTGGCCAACTCATTGGCGCGCATCGCGTCCCGACCCATCTCCTCGGTCGGGGTGAAGGTGCCGGCCAGGTGGACGGTGAGCGAGTGCACGTCGGCGTCGACCACCCGGCCCAGGAAACCGGTGAACGCAGCCCAGCCGTCGGGCTCGGCGAGGGCGGTCTCGGCCTCCTCGACGTACCGGCGCAGCCCGTCGTGGCAGAGCTGGCGGAGCAGGTCCTCCTTGCCCGCGTACCGCCGATAGAGCGCGCTGATACCGACGCCGGCGCGGTCGGCGACGGCGGCGATCGGGGCCTTCGGGTCGTCGAGGAAGACGGCGCGGGCGGCTTCGAGGATGACCTCGTCGTTGCGGGCGGCCTGGGCGCGGCGACCGCCCAACGCCTTGCCGGAAGTCGGTGACATGCACTCAGTCTACCAATGGAACGGATCGTTCCGCTCTGCTAGCGGGCGCCGGGCCCGGTCCGAGGGGCGCTGTCTGTCCAAGATCTGCGCACTGTTCATGAAGCGGTAGCCTTGGCGGGTGCGAGTACGTGTCGAGCAGACCGCCTTACCCGGGATCGGGGTACGTCACGATCTGGTGACGGAGTCCGGACGCCGCCTGGGCGTCGTCTCCCACCGCAATGGCCGCCGTGATCTCGTCCTCTACGATCCCGACGACCCCGACGCCTGCCAGGCGGACATTCCGCTGACCGACGACGAGGCCGAGGCTCTGGCCGACATCCTCGGCGCGTCGCTGATGCTCGGCCAGCTCTCCGGGCTCCGCGAGCAGGCCGCCGGTCTACTCACCGAGCAGATCGCCATCACGGCCGGATCGCCGTACGTCAACCGGAAGCTCGGCGACACCAAGGCGCGTACCCGCACCAGCGCCTCCATCGTGGCAGTGCTGCGCGAAGGCGAAGTGATCGTTTCGCCACTCCCCTCCTTCCGCTTCGCGGCCGGCGACGTGGTGGTCGTCGTCGGGACCCGTAGAGGTCTCGACGGCGTGTCCGCCATCCTCGCCGACAGTGACCCGGACGGCTGAGGCGGATGCACGATTTCACCACGCTGCTCATCGAAGTCGGTGCGCTGCTGCTGCTGCTCGGGCTCCTCAGCCGGCTCAGCCGGCGGTTCGGCCTCTCTCCCATTCCCCTCTACCTGCTCGCCGGGCTCGCGTTCGGGCACGGCGGGCTGCTGCCGCTGGACGCCAGCGAGGAGTTCTTCGCAGTCGGCGCCGAGATCGGCGTCATCCTTCTGCTGGTGATGCTCGGCCTGGAGTACTCGGCGAACGAACTCGTCGGCAACCTGCGCTCGGCGGCACCGGCAGGGCTGATCGACGGCGTCCTCAACGCGCTACCCGGCGCGGGGTTCGCCCTGCTGCTCGGCTGGGACTGGGTCGCCGCCCTGGTCCTCGGCGGCATCACCTGGGTCTCCTCCTCCGGGGTGATCGCCAAGGTCCTCGCCGACCTGGGCCGGCTCGGTAACCGGGAAACCCCGGTGATCCTCTCGGTCCTCGTGATCGAGGACCTGGCGATGGCCCTCTACCTGCCGCTCGTCACCGCCGTCCTGGCCGGCACCGGCCTGCTCGGCGGCGGAATCGCGCTCACCGTCGCGGTGGGCACGGTGCTGATCGTGCTGGTGGTCGCCATCCGGTACGGCCACCTGATCTCGTCCGCTCTGTCGGCGAAGGACCCGGAGGCACTGCTTCTCGGCGTACTCGGTCTGACGTTGCTGATCGCGGGCCTCGCCGCGTCGCTCCAGGTGTCGGCGGCGGTCGGCGCGTTCCTGGTCGGCATCGCCCTGTCCGGCCCGGTGGCGCACCACGCCACCGAGCTGCTGTCGCCGTTGCGGGACCTGTTCGCCGCGGTGTTCTTCGTCTTCTTCGGCCTGACCACCGACCCGCAGGACATTCCGCCGGTGCTGCTGCCGGCGCTCGCGTTGGCCGTGGTCACCATGGCGACGAAGACGCTCACCGGCTACCTCGCCGCCCGTCGGGTCGGCATCGCGGAACCCGGTCGATGGCGGGCCGGCCTGGCACTCGTACCCCGAGGTGAGTTCTCCATCGTCATCGCCGGGCTCGCGGTGGCCGCCGGGAGCGTCGAGCCGCGGTTGGCGGCGCTGGCCGCGACGTACGTCCTGATCACCGTGGTGACCGGGCCGATACTGGCCCGGCTGCCGGACTTCCCGTGGTTCAAGCGGTGGCTGCGCACGCGCGCGGCGGCGCAGCGGCGGGAGCCAACCCCGGTCGTCGACTCACTGCACTGAGTTCCACCTGAACGCGGCGGCCGCGTGGGTCGCGCCCTCGCGGAGGTAGAAGCGGTGCGCCTCGGTTCGCCCGAGGCCGGACTCCAGGAAGACGTAGTCGGCTCCCTGCTCGTGCGCCCACGCCCTGGCCGCCGCCAGGAGGCGGGAGCCGACGCCGCGGGAGCGCCACCCGGGGTGCACGGCGAGATCTTCGATGGAAGCCCGACGGCCGAAGCGCACCGAGAGGATGTCCAGGTAGACGCTGGCCACGCCGACCAACTGATTTTCCTGCGATCGAGCTTCGAAGAGCGCGACGTTTCCGTGGGCGAGTACCTGCGCGGTGCGCTCGACGGCGCGGTCGTGATCCCAATCCACGGGACGGCTACCGGGAGGGGCGAAAAGCCATTCCAGCCCCATGACGAACTCGGCCTCGGCGCCTCGCTGGAACCGTCGAACCTGGACTGTCATAGGAGCATCATCGGCCGCGCTGTCGATGCAATGGACCCGCCCACGGCAACGGTTGCTGAATTGCTCCCCACGGGGACTACCGCAGCAACCCGTTGCGGGTTACCGTTTCGCCCCAGCAGCCAGGGTCCGTAGGCAGCGTTGCCAAACGCGGGCGAGAGCGGAAGGTTGGCCGGTGAGCGTGCAGGAATCGACGTTCCACGGCTTCGCCAACCCCGTCGATCCGACTCCGGCGGAGTTGCGAGCTTGGGCGTACAAGCCCGATTCGGTGCCGTTGGCTTCGATGCCACCCGACTGGGACCTGCTGGTCTCCGGCGACCGACTGGTGTTGACGCTCTTCGAGTTGGCGATGGATCCAACCTGCCCGGCCCGGCGTTTCGCGCTGCACTGCCTCTACATCTACGCGGCGGACGGCATCCGGACGAACTTCCGTGCCCACCCCAAGCGCCGCTTCCGCAAGCTCGTCGAGCAGGCCGAGCGTGACGGCGACGAGCTGATGAAGATCTGGGCGCACAACGGCCGGGTGCTGTTGGCCCGACCGGATCTCTTCATCTACCGGGACTGGTGCGAGGGCGGCCTGGTCCGGGAGAACCGCCGCCTCGGCTGAGACGCCAGGTGGCACCCGCGCCCAGCGGCGACCGAGTGTCGTTGCTGTATGCGGCCCTTTGGAGCTGATGTCGTAAACGATTCACGCCCGGCCCCGCCCAGGATCGGTCCGCCCGGGCCGGCCAAGGCAGAATTGTGGCGTGATGTCGTAAACGATTCAACTCGAAAGGATCTGCGCGTCGGCCGGCCACCCACTCCGAGCCGAAGGCGCCGTCACCGCGCCCCGACCCGCACCCAGTAACCGCGAACGGGCCGGGACCCCCGGCACGGCGTCCCAGCGCCCCGGCCCGCACTCGATGACGGCGAACGGGCCGGGACCCCCCGTGAGTCCCGGCCCGCACGTCGGTCACCGGTCAGTCCTGCTTGCGTTCCGTCTCGGCTCGACCTTGTTCGCCGGCGTGGTCGCCGTCTTCGGCGAACCGGCCTCCGACGATCCGGTCCCGGTAGGTCCCCTCAGTCACCTTGTCGAACTTCTTGCGGACAGTCTCGGCCAGATTCTCCAACCGGTCTTCCGTCTGCTGGGCCACCTTCTTCGCCGGCTGCGCCATCGCTCCCCCTCGCCATGCCGGTAGGTCCGGATTGAGAAGATTGGACCCTTATCGACAGGCTAACCGAAGCAGCCCGGACCGCGCCGGGGAATCCAGCGTGGTCCGGGCCGGGAAGACCGATCCGGGTGAGCGGCAGGTCAGCGATCGGGCGTGCGACGGGGGCGCCACACCACCAGGGCGGTGGACGTGCGGTTGGTCGGCACCAGATCCCGGCCCGGGAAGCGGGCCAGCGACTCCAGCTCCGCCACCCGGCGGTACGCCGCGTCCAACTCCGCCTCCAGCCGGGCCACCCGCTGCTGCGCCTGCTCCAGCAGCCGCTCCAGCCCGATGATCCGCTTGACGCCGGCCAGGTTGATCCCGTCGTCCTGGCTGAGCCGCTGCACCTCGCGCAGCAGCACCACGTCGCGGACGCTGTAGCGGCGCCCGCCACCAGCCGCCCGACCCGGCTGCACCAGCCCCAGCCGGTCGTACTGGCGCAGGGTCTGTGGGTGCATTCCCGCCATCCGCGCCGCAACCGAGATCATCAGCACCTTGGCCTCGTAGGCAGGGTCGCCCGAACCGAGGAACTCGCCCGACATCCCGCTCACCTCCGCGTCCATTCCACCGGACTAACTGACTCGACGCACCCGTGCGTCGAGATGTTCTCTGGCCGCCGGCGGGGTCTGCTCGGCGAACGACTCCAGCGCCGTACGCGCCTCGTCCGACAACCGGGCCGGCACCACCACGTCCAGGGTGACCAGCAGGTCACCGGCCTGCCCGTCGCGGCGGGCCACCCCCTTGCCCCGGGCCCGCAGCACCCGCCCGCTGGGCGTCCCCGGCGGAACCCGCAGGGTCACCGCGCCGTCGAGCGTGGGCACCTTCAGGTCCGTGCCGAGCACGGCCTCCGCGAAGGTGACCGGCACGGTCAGCGTCAGGTCGTCTCCGGTACGCCCAAACAGCTCATCCGGCCGAACCTTGACGTGCACGAAGAGGTCGCCGGCCGGGCCACCGCGCTCGCCCGGCTCACCGCGCCCGGCCAGCCGGATGCGTTGCCCGTCGGCCACGCCGGCCGGGAAACGCACGTTCATGGTGCGGGTCTTGGTGACACCACCGCTGCCGTGGCACTCCGGGCACTTCTCCTCGACCACGGTGCCGACGCCCTGGCAGTTGCGGCACGGCTCGGAGAAGCTGAACGACCCCTGGTTGCGGGTGGTCACGCCGGCACCGTGGCAGACCGGGCAGGTACGCGGCTGGGTGCCGGGCTTGGCACCGTTGCCATGGCAGGTGTCACAGACTCCCGGCGCGCGCAGCGTCAGGGGCAGCGTCACCCCGCGCACCGCGTCGCCGAAGTCCAGCGCCACCTCGGTCTCCACGTCCCGACCACGGGCCGGGCCGCGTGGCGCGGCCTGCCCACCGGCCTGACCTCCGGTGAAGATCGAGCTGAACAGGTCCTGGAAGCCGGCGCCTCCGAAGCGACGATCGCCGCCTCCACCGCCGCCGAACATGTCGGAGACGTCGAACGGCATGCCGCCCGGCTGGCCCCCACCCTGGGCGTTGCGCCGGAACGCGCCCGAGCCGAACAGCGAACGCATCTCGTCGTACTCGCGACGGCGGCCGGTGTCCGACAGCACGTTGTACGCCTCGGACGCGGCCTTGAACCGCTCCTCGGCCTTCGGGTCGCCCGGGTTGTGGTCCGGGTGCGACTCCCGGGCCACCTTGCGGTACGCCTTCTTGATGTCATCCGCGGAGGCGGCCTTGTCCACGCCGAGCACGGCGTAGAAGTCCTTCTCGATCCAGTCCTTCGAACTCACCGGTCCACCTCCTTCCGACCCTGGTGGCCCGGTCGTCCCGCCCACCGCTGCGCGGTGG
>NZ_JBEXHP010000165.1:0-9481 GCF_040607895.1 Micromonospora sp. NPDC005220 | reverse complement strand
ATGAAGTTGTTGCCGCGACGCGCCGGTCCGAGTGGCAACAACTTCATGATCGCGGTCTGCCGTGGGCAGAGTGGTTGGTTCGTTCGGGTGTTGCGGGCGCAGGATCGGTGCATGCGGATCCTGATTCTCGGTGGCACCCAATTCCTCGGCCGGGCGACGGCCAAGCTCGCCGTCGAGCAGGGTCACGAGGTGACCTGCGCGGCCCGGGGCGTGTCCGGCGCGGTGCCGGACGGGGCGCGGTTCGTGTCGGCTGACCGCGATGATCCGGAGGCGCTCACCCCGCTCGCCGCCGAGGGCTTCGACGCCGTGGTGGATGTGACCCGCCAGATCAGCCACGCCCGGCACGCGCTCGCCGCGCTCGCCGACCACGTCGGCCACTGGTCGTTCGTGTCGACGATCTCGGTGTACGCCGACCACACCACCCCGGGCCAGACCGCGGCGGACGCGCCGGTGCTGGCGCCGGCCCCGCCGGACGTGGACGGTCCGATCGGCCCGGACCACCGCTGGTACGGCGAGTGCAAGGTGAGCATCGAGGAGCTGGTCCGGGAGCGGGTCGGCGTGGACCGCTCGTTCATCTGCCGGGCCGGGCTGATCGTTGGCGCGGAGGACCCGAGCGACCGTTTCCCGTACTGGGTGCGGAGACTGTCGGCCGGTGGCGAGGTGCTGGCACCCGGACGGCCGACCGACCGGGTGCAGTTCGTGGACGTCGCCGATCTGGCGCGTTGGTTGCTGTACGCCGCCGACACCCGTCTCGGCGGCACGTACGACGGCACCGGTCCCGCGATGTCCCGGGCCGACCTGCTGGCCGGGGTGGCCGCCGGGTTGGATGTCGCCGATCCGGTCCTCACCTGGGTCGATCAGGAGTTCCTGCTGTCCCACGACGTACGCGAGTGGTCGGGGGAGCGGTCGCTGCCGCTGTGGGTGCGACTGCCGGAGACCGCTGGCCTGATGGACCGGGACGTTCGACCGGCCCTGGCCGGCGGTCTGACGGTCCGGCCGCTGGCCGACACCGTTCGGGCGACCGCGTCCTGGATGGCGGCGCACCCGGCGACCGTCCGGCAGGGTGGACTCGACCCGGCGGATGAGGCGGCGATCCTGGGAAAGTGGCAGGCTGTGCGGGACCGGTGATCCCGGCGATCGAAGTTTCTCCCACCTCGGACAGTCATAGTTGACGCTCACGCCTGGTGAAAGTAAGTTTCACCCGTGGCGAAGAGTCCGAAGATTTCTGCGAGTCACGAGCCCGGTGGGCTGATCGTCCACATCAGCGGGCTGTTGCCGTCGCTGTCGCCCGCCGAACAGCGGGTCGCCCGGCTGGTCGTGTCCGACCCGGCGGCCGCCGCCCGGCGGACCATCACCGACCTCGCCACCGCAGCCGAGACGTCGGAGGCGACCGTCATCCGGTTCTGCCGCTCGGTGGGCATGGACGGCTACCCCCAACTGCGCATCCGCCTCGCCGCCGAGGCCGCCCGCCGGATCGAGCCACCGGACGCCCGCGTGGTCGGCGGTGACATCCCGCCCGGCGCCGACCTCGCCCAGATCATCGCCACCATTGCGTTCAACGACGCCCGCGCCGTCGAGGAAACCGCCGAGCAACTCGACCCGGCCGTCTGCGAGCAGGTGGTCGAGGCGATCAGCGGCGCCGGTCGAATCGACATCTACGGCGCCGGCGCCAGCGGATTCGTCGCCTCGGACTTCCAGCAGAAGCTGCACCGCATCGGCCGGATCGCCTTCTACTTCCCGGACGTGCACACCGCGCTGACCTCGGCCGCCCTCCTCGGCCGGGGGGACGTGGCGATCGGCATCTCGCACACCGGCACCACCTCCGACGTGATCGAGGTGCTGGAGCAGGCCCGTACCCGCGGTGCCGCGACCGTGGCGCTGACCAACTTCCCCCGCTCGCCGCTCACCGACGTGGCGGACTTCGTGTTGACCACGGCGGCCCGGGAGACCACCTACCGCTCCGGCGCGACGGCCAGCCGACTTGCGCAGCTCACAGTTGTCGACTGCCTCTTCGTCGGGGTGGCCGCCCGCAACCGGGCCCGGGCCCGCAAGGCCCTGGAGGCGACCGCCGAGGCGGTCCAGTCGCACCGGGTGGGTGCCAACCGGAGGCGGGCATGACGGCCGGTGCGGAGATGCCCGCACCGCCCGCTCGCCCGACGGTCCGGGTGGGCGCCCCCACCGAACGGCGTAACCCGCTCAGCGTCGACCTCGACCTGATGTCGACCCGGGACGTGCTCACCGTGATCAACCAGGCGGACCGGAGGGTGCCCGCGGCGGTCGCCGCGGTGCTCGACGAGATCGCCACCACCGTCGACCTGGCGGTCGAGGCGCTTCGCGGCGGTCACCGGGTGCACTACTTCGGGGCCGGCACCTCCGGCCGGCTGGGCGTGCTCGACGCGGCGGAACTGGCCCCCACCTTCAACTCGCCCCGACACTGGTTCTGCGCGCACCTCGCGGGCGGCCCGGACGCCATGTGGCGGGCCGTCGAGGACGCCGAGGACGATGACCGGGGCGGCGCGGTCGAAGCGGCCAGTTGCGTACGTGCCGGTGACCTGGTGGTAGGTCTGACGGCCAGCGGACGCACGCCGTACGTCCTCGGGGCGCTCGCCGCAGCCCGCGCCAAGGGCGCCCCGACGGTGCTGCTCTGCGCCAATCCGGAGGCGGAGGCCGCTCGGTCGGTCGACGTGTTCATCGGGGTGGACACCGGACCCGAGGTGGTCACCGGTTCGACCCGGATGAAGGCGGGCACGGCACAGAAGTTGGTGCTCAACACGTTCTCGACCGCCGTCATGGTGCGCCTGGGGCGGGTCTACTCGAACCTCATGATCGATATGGTCGCCACCAACGCGAAACTCCGCGGCCGGATGATCTCAATTCTGGTCGAGGCGACCGGCTGCTCGGAGGAACTCTCCCGGCAGGCCCTCACCGAGGCTGACGGGGACCTGAAGACGGCGCTCGTCTCCCTCGTCTCGGGCGCTGAGATCGAGGCCGCCCGCGTCGCGCTGGCCCGCTCGGCCGACCAGGTGCGCGGCGCCCTCGCCCTGCTCGCCTCCTAGCGCCCCCGCCCCGGGAAGCGAACGGGGCCTCGGATTGTTCATCTGGCCGGGGGGTAATGACACCCCAGTGAATGAACCGACCGGTCCACCGGTGCGTATCTGGCAGTGACCAGGATCGCATCGTGGTGGTGACCCGGGTCGCTGTGCCCCCACGGCGGGCGGTGTTGCCATGGTGCGGTAACCCGTACGTGGTGCCCAGTGGCGAGCCACCCGATGGGGTGCTGACAGCAAACGTGGATCGTGCTCTCAGCTACTACTCAGGCATTCGTGACACTTTCGACTCACGACGAGGAATCCCCGACACGTCTCATCTGTTGTGTAGGTGTCAGCACCGATGGGCACAGCAGAAGTTACCAGGGGCTGACAGGTGTGGGGAATGGCAAGGAACCGGGCAACCGGCGCGAGCGAGGGGACCGTGGGCAACGTGGACAAGAACATCGGCATGCGAACCGATCAGGTCGCCGAGGAACGCGACCTGGTGGGCGTCTACCTGCACGAGATCTCCCGGACGCCACTGCTGGACGCCGCCCGGGAGGTAGAGCTCTCCAAGGCGATCGAGGCCGGCCTCTACGCCGAGCACCTGCTCGGTGCGGACGCCGTTCCCGCCGGTGTCGACCGGGCCGACCTGGAGTGGCTGGTCGTCGAGGGGGAGCGCGCGAAGGACCTCTTCATCCGCGCGAACCTCCGACTGGTCGTGTCGATCGCCCGGCGTTACGTGCGCTCGGGGATGCCCATGCTGGACCTGATCCAGGAGGGCAACACCGGCCTCGTCCGGGCGGTCGAGAAGTTCGACTACGAGCGCGGCTACAAGTTCTCCACCTACGCCACCTGGTGGATCCGGCAGGCGATCAGCCGGGCGATCGCCCAGCAGGAGCGCACCGTCCGTCTGCCGGTGCACCTGGTGGAGGACGTCAACCGGATGCGCAACGTGGCTCGGCAGCTGACCCGTGAGTTGGGCAGCGACCCGGAGCCGGAGCAGATCGCCACCGCCCTCGGCGTCACCGTCGAGCGGGTGAACGAGCTGCGCCGCTGGTCGCAGGACACCGTCTCGCTGGACACCCCGGTCGGCGACGATGGCGACACCAGCCTCGGCGACCTGGTCGCCGACAGTGACGCGCCGTCGCCGGAGGACATCGTCCTCAGCGGCCTGGAGCGGCAGCGCATCGAGGGGCTGCTCAACCACCTCGACGACCGGTCCGCCGGCATCATGCGGGCCCGCTACGGGCTGGAGGACGGCCGGGAGCACTCGCTCACCGAGGTCGCATCCCGGTTCTCGCTGTCCCGCGAGCGGATCCGGCAGTTGGAGATCCAGGCCCTCGGCCGGCTCCGTGAGCTGGCCCGTGCGGAGGGGCTGCAGGCAGCCTGACCTGGTAGTAATAACGGCGAACGGCCGGCGTCCGATAGGGGGACGCCGGCCGTTCGCCGTTGCCGTCGTGGTTAGCGAACCCGGCCGTAACCCTGGATAGGCATCATGTTCATGCCGCGCTTGAGCACGTTGCGACCGGCGCTGGGCGCGTCGATCACCTGACCGCCGCCCACGTAGAGGGCGACGTGCCCGAGCCCGCTGTAGAAGACCAGGTCGCCGGGGCGTAGGTCGCCCTGCCCGATATGGGCGACAGCGCTCCACTGCATCCGGGTGTTGTGCGGCAGGGACCTCCCGGCCGCCCGCCAGGCCGCCGAGGTCAGCCCGGAGCAGTCGTAGCCGTTCGGGCCGTCAGCGGCCCAGACGTACGGCTTGCCGATCGCGCCGAACGCGTAGCGCACCGCCGTGCCGGCGGCACCGGACACGGCGGGCACGTTCTTGGCCTCGTTCGTTGCCGCCGCGGGCTGGGGCCGCTCGGTGGCGGCCCCGTACGCCTGCCGGCGCAGCTCGTACAGCTTGGCCAGGTCCTGCTCGATCTTCTTCTTACCCGCCGCGAGCTGGCGCGCCTGCGCGGCCTGCCGGGTCAGGGTCGCGTCCAGGCGGGTCTTCTCGTCGAGCAGCCGCTGCTGGTCGGCCGTGAAGCCGGAGATGCTCTGCTGCCGCTGGCGGGTCAACTGCTCGATCGTGCCGAGCCGGTCCAGCAGGGCGGCCGAGCCGCCGGAACGCAGCAGGGCCTCCGCGGTGCGCAGGCCGCCACTCTTGTACGCGGTGGACGCCAGCTCGGCCACGTCGGCCCGGCTCTGCTCGACCTGCTGTTCGAGCGGGCCGATGCGGGTCTGTAATCGGGCCACGGCGGCCTCGTTTGTCTTGATCTCCTCACGCAGCTTGTTGTACGACTCGACGACCCGCTCCAACTCGGCCGAGGACGTCTCGATCCGGCGGGTCAGGTCGGCGGGGGACGGCTCGGCCTGGGCCACCGCCGTCGGGGCGATCAGCGCGGCCGACATGCCGACCAGCGCCACGGTGCGCAGCAGATTTCTCAGGGATGACAAGAGCGGAAGGCCCCTCTCCCACGGCCGTCGGGGCTGCTGACGCCCTCGACGACACCGGCCGGGGCCATCCGGGCGGACGGCACTGGGCCGAACCGGCTCCCCAACCTAACCCGGGACGGATGTCGCTCGCAGTTGAAGCAGGGGCGAAAGTTGGGAGAGTTGCGGGTCGGGCCCCTGGGCTGGGTGGCGTCCATCGTGGCTGATGACGCCTGCGGGCGAGGGGAACACCGTCCGTTTCACGAACTAACGAGGGATATATGACCTTCGTCGTTCCGGGCGTATGCCGCCGGATTCCTGGCCGCCATAACCGTTAAAAGCTGAAATGGATGCTGTTTCTAGGCGATGTCACTCGGCCGTGGGGGGCTGTCGGGAGCCGGCAAATGCCCAGGTCGACTGGCAGTGCCCGAACACAATGAAGTCCGGAGCCGGGAATCCCGTCGACAGGTAGCGACAACTGTCACCAGCGGTCCACTCGGCCAACCGTCCCCTGCGGGAGGAACCGTGAATCGTGAAGGCGCAAAGACGCGACCGCCGCGAACGGTGCCGGGCGCCCGGTCGACGCTGCTGTACGCGCGGCCCGGCATCATCGTGACCGTCGACCGGTTCACCGTCGGTCGAAACAGTTACCGGGTCGCCGACCTGGCCCATCTGCGTACCACCCGGGGCCCGCACGACCGGGTCGCCGTCCGGGCCGTCGTCATCACCGCCAGCATGCTCGGCGGTGTGGGGGTGCTCCTCGGCTTCACCGGCGGCCTGCAACGCCTCACCGCCGAGGCGTACCTGATCCTCGGCGCGGTGTTCCTCCTCCCGGCCGCTCTCGCCCTGGTCGGCGATCGCTGGCGCCCACCACCGCACGAGCTGTGGGGGTGGTACCAGGGAACGGAGGTGCTGCTCTTCAGCGCCGACGACGAACGGCAGTTCGGCCAGGTCGCCCGGTCACTGCTGCGGGCCCGGGAGGTCAACCGCTACGGCGGTTGGAGGGACCCGCTCGCCTCAGCTGACCCGTGGCGGCCCAACCGCTGACCCGATGGGTGGACCGGCGCCGAGGTGGCGTCGGCCCGCGGCCGTTCCGCAGGCTCAGCGAGCGACCGGCTGCGGAGCCCGTTCCTGCTGCGGCGCGGACAACCAGGCGCTGACCCGACGCTCGGCGTAGAACGAGACGAACGGCACGGTGCCGGCCAGCATCACCAGCAGCATCCGCTTCAGCGGCCAGTCGGCTCGACGGCTCAGGTCGAAAGCGGCCACCAGGTAGATCATGTAGAGGAAGCCGTGCGCCGGCCCGACCGTCTCCACCACGACCGGGTTGTCGAACGCGTACTTCAAGGGCATGCCGATCACGACCAGCAGGATCAGCACCACGCCCACGATCCAGGCGATCACGCGGTACCGGGTAAGGGCAGGGCCCACCGTCGTCCGTCCTTCCGAGCCCGGCTCAGCCGGGATAGTCACCGGGCCGGGCGCCCGGATTGGCGTTCAACCATGACAGGTAGTGGTTGTAGGCGGCCAGGTCGGTGTCCTCGGCGACCTCGCCGGTGGCCGGCACCCGGGACACCCGCACCGGGCGGCGTACCGCCGGTCGGGACCCGGTGGTGACCGCCGGCGTCGGCTCGACGGCCGGACCCGCTGGCGGCGCGTCGGCCTCCGCCTCCCGGCGGCGGGCCAGCTTCACCTCACGCCACCACACGTAGACCACGAAGCCGGCGAAGATCGGCCACTCGACCGCGTACCCCCAGCTCAGGCTGTTGCCGGCAGCGGCCCGGCTGATCTGCCACCAGCCCAGCCCGAGGAAGCCCACGACCAGCACGACCATGGCCACGTGACGCGCGATCCACGCCGGGGTCCAGAGCCGCCTCATGGCATCGAGCGTACCGGGGACGCTGCCGGTCTCCGACACCGTGTCGTAGATGTCGCCTCACCGGCGTGGTTTGGCATCACCACGCCTGGGCAATCGTCTAGATGCCAGCCCAAACGAGATCAAGGGGGGCGATCATGACCGGATCGGTACGTGAGGACGGTTTCGCGTCCGGCGGCAGCGCGGATATGAGCCCGGAGCAGCGGGTGCCCGAGTGGGGCGGCGACCAGCTCGCCGACCCGGCCGGCGCTCCCGGTCTCGACGGCGATCTGCTCGGCGTCGACCCGACGGAGCTGACCGACGAGGACCTGATCCGCGAGTTGCACAGCCTGCACCGCACCCGCCTGGACACCCTGCGGCACGCGGCGGACTCCGCACTCGCCAACCACCTGCGGCGCACGGCGGAGCTGGAGACCGAGTACCTGGCCCGGCACCCGGGCCGTGAGGTCGATCCCAGCCGCCTGCGGGACGCATGATGCCGGCGCGCGCCGTGCGCGGCATGTCCGCTCCACCCGAGGTGGTCTTCAGCACCGCCACCGACCCCGCCCGCGCGTCGGCCTGGCTGCCGGAGCCGCTGCGTGGCGACGGCAACCCCGCCGCGGAGATCAGTGGTGAGGAGCTGTGCGCCCGGTGGGGCGACGGCGACGCCGACGACTGGTCCGCCGAGCTCAGGGTCGAGCCGGCGGATTCCGGCGGTGCCCGGATTCAGCTCGACCTGGCCGACGGGTCGGGCGGGCCCGGTCCGGACCAACTGGTCGACGAGGCGCTCACCAACCTGGCACGTGAGGTCGCCGACAACCTCCAGGCCGGCTGAGCCGGCCACGCGGGACGCCGATCCCGCACCACCACGACATGTGAGGAGATCGGGTGAGCGACACTGACCTGCGGCAGAAGGCGGCCCGGCTGCGCCGGGCGTACGCGCCGCACGAGCACCGGCCGCTCGGCGGCTACCTGGTGGCGATGGGCGCCTACGCCGGGGTGACGGGGGCTCTCGCCGGCCTGGTCAAGGCGACCGGCCGGCCGGTGCCGGAGCGGCCGGCCCCGTCCGACGTGGTGCTGCTCAGCATCGCCACGCACAAGCTGAGCCGGTTGCTGTCCAAGGACGCGGTGACCAGCCCACTTCGGGCGCCGTTCACCCGCTACGACCGCCCGATCGGCAGTGGCGAGGTGATGGAGCAGGTCCGCGACTCGGGCAGCCCGACCCGGCACGCCATCGGTGAGTTGCTGAGCTGCCCGTTCTGCCTGGCGGTGTGGGTGGCCACCGGGCTGACCGGCGGCCTGGTGCTCGCGCCCCGGCTCACCCGCCTGGTGGCCACCGCGCTGACGGCGGTTGCCGCGTCCGACTTCCTCCAGATGGCGTACGCGACGGCGCAGCAGGCCGCCGAGGGCGGGCACGACGACGACTGACGAACACAGGACACGGGAAGGGGGCCGGCACACGCCGGCCCCCTTCGCTGTCGTACGCCTCAGCGCTGCATGCCGGACCAACCGTGCGGTGACTCCGGCTCCCGTTCGTCCTCGTCCGCCCCGGTGATGATGTCCCGGTCCACCGCCGTCCTGTCGTGCTCGTTGGCGAAGTCAGGCTCGGGCGTGGTGTCCCTGCCCTTCGGGGGCTGCCCCAGCGCCGGCACCTTCTCGTCGTGGTCCTCGTGGCGTGCCATGTCGGTGTCCCTTCTGCGGTCGCTCAGCCGACCGAGCCGCCCAGCAGGTCGCTGGCCTCGTCCACCGCATACTCACCTTCGGGCAGCGCGTCGATGCGGGCGAGCAGCTCCGGTGGGAGTTCGGCGGCCACCGCCTGGCGGTAGATCTCCGCCTGCTCAACCCGCTCTTGCGCCCGGAAGATGCCGTCGAGCAGGTCGTCCAGTGCCCGGGTGTCCGGCTCGTCGGCCAGTGGTGAGTCGTCGGTCACGTCGATCAGCTACCCGGGGCGGAATCGGTCAAACCCACCCCGGCGGCCGGCCTGCGCTCTTGGTCGATGGCCCCGGAATCCTCCCTTTGCTCTGCACCCGCCGATGCGACGGTCACCCACCGTGAGTGGTGCGCCGACGGGTGCAGAGCAAAGGGAGACACGGATCAGGGCGGGGGTAGGGCGGGCAGCAAGGTGGGAGCGAGGGGCGGGGAGCGGGGGCGGTGGGTTCGCGGACCACACAGACAGCGC
>NZ_JBEXHP010000164.1:0-9497 GCF_040607895.1 Micromonospora sp. NPDC005220 | reverse complement strand
CCGTGCTCCGGCGCGTCGTCGCCGACGACGAGACCACCTGCGCGGTGGCCGACGTCGACTGGGACACCTTCGGGGCCACCTTCGCCGCCGCCCGACCCCGCCCGCTGCTGGCCGGCCTGGTCGAGCCGGCCGCGCCGACGACGGCGAACCCCACGCCGATCCCGGCCGCGCACCGCGACCGGTTCCTGCTCGACCTCGTCCGCGAACACGCGGCGGCCGTCCTCGGCCACGACTCGGTCGACGAGATCGAGGCCGACCGCGCCTTCAGCGACCTGGGTTTCGACTCGCTCACCGCCGTGGAACTCCGCCGTCTCCTGCGGGAGCGGACCGGCCTGCCGCTGCCCGTCACCGTCGTGTTCGACCACCCCACCCCGGCGGCGCTGGCGGCGGCGCTCGCCGCCCGGCTGGACGACGAGGTCGAGGACGCCGTACCGGTCGCGTCCACCGACCCCACCGAGCCGATCGCGATCGTCGCGATGGCCTGCCGGTACCCGGGCGGGGTGACCTCCCCGGAGGACCTGTGGCGGCTGATCCGCGAGGGCGGGGACGTGCGCGGGCCGTTCCCGCAGGACCGGGGATGGGATCCGGACCGCGCCGCGCGCAGCGACGTGCGCCAGGGCGGCTTCCTGGCGGGTGCCGGCGACTTCGACGCGGGGTTCTTCGGGATCAGCCCGCGTGAGGCGACGGCAATGGACCCGCAGCAACGACTGCTGTTGGAGACGTCGTGGGAGGCGTTCGAGCGGGCCGGTATCGACCCGAGGTCGCTGCGCGGCAGCCGTACCGGGGTGTTCGTCGGCGCGTCGCCCCAGGGCTACGGCAGCGGGTCGGTCGCCGTACCCGCCGAGGTGGAGGGCTACCAGCTGACCGGCAGCGCCACGAGCGTCTTCTCCGGGCGGGTGTCGTACGTGCTCGGCCTGCAGGGCCCCGCGCTGACCGTGGACACGGCGTGTTCGTCGTCGCTCGTGGCGCTGCACCTGGCCGGGCAGGCGCTGCGGCGCGGAGAGTGCGACCTGGCGTTGGCCGGCGGAGTCGCGGTGATGGGGACCCCGGACGTGTTCGTCGAGTTCAGCCGGCAGCGGGGGTTGGCGGCCGACGGGCGGTGCAAGTCGTTCGCCGAGGCGGCGGACGGTACGGGTTGGTCGGAGGGTGTGGGCTGGTTGGTCCTGGAACGGCTCTCCGACGCGCGTCGACTGGGTCACCAGGTGTTGGCGGTGGTGCGGGGGTCGGCGGTGAATCAGGACGGCGCGTCGAACGGGTTGACAGCGCCGAGTGGTCCGGCGCAGGAACGGGTGATCGCGGCGGCGTTGGCGGATGCGGGCCTGTCGCCGGTCGACGTGGACGTGGTGGAGGCGCATGGTACGGGGACCCGGTTGGGTGATCCGATCGAGGCGCAGGCGGTGATCTCGGCGTACGGGCAGCACCGGGATCGGCCGTTGTGGTTGGGGTCGGTGAAGTCGAATCTGGGTCACACGCAGGCGGCGGCGGGTGTGGCCGGGGTGATCAAGATGGTGCTGGCGATGCGTCATGGGGTGTTGCCGAGGTCGTTGCATGTGGACCGTCCGACGTCGGCGGTGGATTGGTCGGCGGGTGCGGTGCGTCTGCTGACCGATGAGGTGCCCTGGGCGGGTCCGCGGCGGGCGGGTGTGTCGGCGTTCGGGATGAGCGGGACGAACGCGCACGTGGTCGTGGAGGCAGGTCCGGTCACCGCGCCCGCATCGACGTCGGCGCGGCCGGAGGTGACGCCCGAATCGTCACTGCCACACACGCCGTCGATGGTCATCCGCCCGTCCGACGCCGGGACGGCGCCGTGGGTGGTGTCGGCGGCGTCCCCGGAAGCCCTCGCCGATCAGATCCGGGCGTTGTCGACGCTGCGGTCTGCCCCACCCGCCGTGTCGGGGCTGCGGCAGGGGACCTCCGCCGGGTCGCCGTCCTCCTCAGGTTCGGAGTTGCGGCCGGTGGACGTGGCGTTCACGTTGGCGGTGGGTCGGGCGGCGTTGCCGTGGCGCTGTGTGCTGGGGGAGGACCTGCCGGTTCGGGCCGGTGATGGTCGGGTGACGTTCGTGTTCCCGGGTCAGGGTTCGCAGTGGACCGGGATGGGTCTGGAGCTGTGGGACTCGTCGCCGGCGTTCGCCGCCGAGATGCGGACGTGCGAGGACGCATTGCGTCCGTACACCGGTTGGTCGTTGCGGAAGGTCCTGGCCGGGCCACTCGACCAGGTCGACGTGGTGCAGCCGGCGTTGTTCGCGGTCATGGTGTCGCTTGCCGCGTTGTGGCGGTCCTACGGTGTCGAGCCGTCGGCGGTGGTCGGGCACTCGCAGGGGGAGATCGCCGCCGCGTATGTGGCGGGTGCCCTGTCGTTGGACGACGCCGCCCGGATCGTCGCGCTGCGGAGTCGGGCGTTGCGGGCGATCGCGGGTCGGGGTGGGATGGTGTCGGTGCCGTTCGCCGATCCCGATCCGGGCGACCTGTCGGTGGCGGCGGTGAACGGCCCGGATTCCACGATCCTGTCCGGCGACATCGACGCGGTGGAGCGGTTCCTCGCCACCGAGCCGCGAGCCCGGCGGATCGCCGTCGACTACGCGTCGCATTCGCCGCACGTCGACGCCGTTCGCGACGAGATCCTGACCGCGCTGGCGGACGTTGCACCGCGCTCGTCCGACGTGCCGTTCCATTCCACGGTGACCGGTGGGCTGTTGGACACCGCCGGCCTGGATGGGGAGTACTGGTTCCGGAATCTGCGGGAGACGGTGCGTTACGCCGACGCGGTCGCGGGGATGGACACCCTGATCGAGGTCAGTCCACATCCGATCCTGGCCCGTGAGCTGGGCACGCTGCGCCGCGACGACGGCGGGCCACGACGGTTGCTGGACTCGGTGGCCCGCGCCTGGGCGCGCGGGGCGCACGTCGACTGGCCGGCGGTGTTCGCCGGCAGCGACGCCCACCGGGTGATCCTGCCGACCTACCCGTTCCAACGGCGCCGCTACTGGCTGGACGGCACCCTGCCCGGCTGGCTGGGCGAGCCCGTGTCCTGGGCGCAGGGCCTCCGGTTCGACGGCCGCGTCACCGGGGACTGGCTGGCCGACCACGCCGTCGAGGGAACCGCACTGGTGCCCGGCACCGGGTTGCTGGAGATGGTGTTGCGCGCGGGTGGTCAGGTCGAGGAGTTGACCCTGCACGCCCCGCTGCACCCGCCCGCGACGGTGCAGATGGTCGTCGGCCTCCCCGACGACAACGGCCGCCGTGCCGTGTCCGTGCACTCGCGGACCGGTCCGGAATGGACAGTGCACGCCTCCGGCGCCCTGCTGCCCGACGACGGGCCCCCGCCGCCGGCCGACGACGCCCCCTGGCCACCCGCCGACGCGGAACCGGTCGACCCGCGGCACGTCCTGGACCGGCTGGCCGGTAGCGGGCTGACCTACGGGCCGGCGTTCCAGGGGTTGCGGGCGGTGTGGCGGCACGGCGACGAGACCCTCGCCGAGGTGACTCTCCCGGACGGGCTCGACGCCCACCACTTCGGGATCCACCCGGCGCTGCTCGACGCCGCCACCCACGCTGCGGCGGTCACCGGGGTCGCGCCCGGCGACCCCGCCCGGGTGCCGTTCACCTTCACCGGGGTCCGGCTGCACGCGACCGGCGCGACCGCCGTCCGGGTGCGGGTGCGCCACACCCCGGAGGGCGCGGTGTCGCTGGCCCTGTACGACCGCACCGGCGCGCCGGTAGCCACAGTGGCGTCGCTGGTGAGCCGGCCACTGACCGCGCTGCCGGCCGACGCGTTGTTCCGCGTCGCGTGGTCGACCCCGGCCGCCGCCCCGACCCCCGGCGACCGGGTCGTCGTCGGCCCCGACCCGCTGGCACTGGCCGGCGACGCACCGGTGCACGCCGACCTGGCGGCGTTGAGTCGCGCGGTCGCGCAGGGCGCACCAGCCCCCGGGTACGTGCTGGTGACGTGTCGGTCCGACACCCCCGGCCCGACCGTGTCGGCCCGCTCGGCCGTGCACCGGGTCCTCGACCTGGTACGGGCGTTCCTCGCCGACCCGGCCCTGACCGCGTCCCGCCTGGTGATCGTGACCCGCGACGCGGTGGCCACCGGCCCGGACGCCGACGTGTCGGACCTGGCCCACGCCGCCGTCTGGGGATTCGTCCGCTCCGCGCAGTCGGAACATCCGGACCGGTTCCTCCTCGTCGACGTGGACGACCGGCCCGCGTCGTGGCGGGCGCTACCCGACCTGCTCACCGCGACCGAGCCGCAACTGGCCGTCCGCGCCGGCGCGCCGCTCGTACCCCGACTGGTCCGGACCACGCCGCCGCGCGAGCGCTGGGACGCGCGCGATCCCAACGGGACGGTCCTCGTCACCGGCGGCACCGGCGCCCTCGGCGGCCTGGTCGCCCGGCACCTGGTCACCGCGCACGGCGTCCGGCACCTGCTGTTGACGAGCCGCCGTGGTGGCGGCGAACACCTCGTGGCCGAACTCGGCGCGCTCGGCGCGAGCGTCACCGTCGAAGCCTGCGACGTCGGCGACCGGGACGCGGTTGCGCGACTGCTGGGGCGGGTTCCCGCCGCGCACCCGCTGACCGCGGTGGTCCACCTGGCCGGGGTCCTCGAGGACGGCCTGGTCGAGACGATGACCGCCGATCAGATCGACCGGGTCGCCCGACCCAAGATCGACGGGGCGGTGCACCTGCACGAGCTGACCCGCGACGACAAGCTCACCGCGTTCGTGCTCTTCTCCGCCGCGGCCGGCGTCCTCGGCCGTCCGGGGCAGGCGAACTACGCGGCGGCGAACGCGTTCCTGGACGCCCTCGCCCAGCACCGCCGGGCCCAGGGATTGCCGGCGGTCTCCGTCGCCTGGGGCCTGTGGGAGGGCGGCGGCGGGATGACCGGGCACCTCACCGATGCGGACCTCGCCCGGGTACGCCGCGCCGGCGTGCTGGCGCTGACCCCGGCGCAGGGGCTCGCCCTCCTCGACGCCGCGCTGGCGATGGCGGCGCCGACCGTCGTCGCCGCCCGCCTCGACCCGGCGGCGCTCCCCGAGCCAGGAGCGTCCGCCCTCCTGCGCGACCTAGGTGGTCCCCGGGTCCGCGCCGTGCCCCGGGCCGCTGCTATCCCCCCAGCGGTCCGGGGCACACCCCACTCGCCCGACTCCCTGCTCGACCTGGTCCGCGCGCACGCGGCCGCGGTGCTCGGGCACGGCGCCGCCGACGCCGTCCCGGAGACGCACGGCTTCCTCGAGATCGGCTTCGACTCCCTGACCGCTGTCGAGTTGCGCAACCGCCTGGCCACCGTGACCGGCCTGCGGCTGCCGGCCACGCTCGTCTTCGACAATCCCACGCCCCAGCGGCTCGCCGAGCACCTCGCGACCCTCCTGACGCCGGTGCAGCCCCGGCCGGCCCCCGCGCCCGTACCGGTGACGCCCGAGCGGGCGGTGCTCGGCGACGCGAGCGCCGACGAGGTCTTCGCCTTCATCGACGAGAAGCTCGGCCGCTCCACCGCCCAGGAAGGTGGCCTGCGATGAGCAACGAGGAGAAGCTGCTCGACTACCTCAAGTGGGTCACCGCCGACCTGGCCTCGGCGCGGGAACGCATCCACGACCTGGAGAACCGCGACCGGGAGCCGATCGCCATCGTGTCGATGGCCTGCCGCTACCCCGGCGGTGTGCGCTCGCCCGAGGACCTCTGGTCGCTGCTGACCGCCGGTGGCGACGCGGTCGCCGGCTTCCCGACCGACCGGGGCTGGGACCTCGACGCCCTGTACGACCCCGACCCGGACCGGCCCGGCACCTGCTACGCCCGGGCGGGCGGTTTCCTGCACGACGCCGCCGACTTCGAGCCGGCGTTCTTCCGGATCAGCCCGCGCGAGGCCGTCGCGATGGACCCCCAGCAGCGCCTGCTGCTGGAGATCTCGTGGGAGGCGTTCGAGCGCGCCGGCATCGACCCGGTAGCGGCGCGCGGAAGCCAGACCGGGGTGTTCGCCGGTGTCATGTCGCACGACTACGCCGCCCGCCTGCCCCGGGCGCCCGAGGGCAGCGAGGGCTACTTCGCCAACGGCAGCGCCGGCAGCATCGCCTCCGGCCGGATCGCGTTCGTCCTCGGCCTGGAGGGGCCGGCGGTCACCGTCGACACGGCCTGCTCGTCCTCGCTGGTCAGCCTGCACCTGGCCGTACGGGCGCTGCGCAACGGTGACTGCGCCATGGCGTTGGCCGGCGGCGTCACGGTGATGGCCACCCCGAACATGCTGATCGAGGCCGCCCGCCAGCGCGGGCTCGCCCGCGACGGGCGGTGCAAGGCGTTCGCCGAGGGCGCGGACGGGGCCGGTTTCGCCGAAGGCGCCGGCATCCTGCTGCTGGAGCGGCTCTCCGACGCCCGCCGGCACGGCCACCCGGTGCTCGCCGTGGTCCGCGGCACCGCGATCAACTCCGACGGCGCGAGCAGCGGGCTGACCGCCCCCAACGGGCCCGCCCAGCAACGCGTCATCCGCGCCGCGCTCGCCGACGCCGGGGTGTCCACCCAGGACGTCGACGTGGTCGAGGCACACGGCACCGGCACCCCGCTCGGCGACCCGATCGAGGCGCAGGCGCTGCTCGCCACGTACGGGCAGGAGCGGGAACGACCGCTGTGGCTGGGGTCGCTGAAGTCGAACATTGGCCACACCCAGGCCGCCGCCGGGGTGGGCGGGGTCATCAAGACCGTGCTGGCCCTGCGGCACGGCGTGCTGCCGCGCACCCTGCACGCCGCCGAGCCGTCCAGCCGGATCGACTGGTCGGCCGGTGCGGTGTCGCTGCTGACCGAGCAGACGCCCTGGTCGGCCGGCGCCGACCGGCCGCGCCGGGGTGGGGTCTCGTCGTTCGGGGCCAGCGGTACGAACGCCCACGCGATCATCGAGGAGGTTCCCGCCGAGCCCGAGCTGCCCCCGGTGGACGGGCTCCTGCCGTACCCGCTGTCGGCCCGCGACGACGCGGCGCTGCGCGAGCAGGCCGACCGGCTCGCCGCGCACGTCACGGCCGCACCCCGGCTGGTCGACGTGGCACACACGCTCGCCACCGGCCGGGCCCGCCTCACCGAGCGCGCGGTGGTGCTGGCCGGCGACCGGGAGACGCTCGTCGGCGAGCTACGCGCACTCGCCGCCGGAGCGCCGGGGCCCGCCACGGTACGCGCGACGGCGCCGGCCGGCACCCGCCGCGTCGTGTTCGTCTTCCCCGGTCAGGGTTCGCAGTGGACCGGGATGGGTGTGGAGCTGTGGGACTCGTCGCCGGTGTTCGCCGCGCAGATGCAGGCGTGCGACGAGGCGCTGCGCCCGTACACGGGTTGGTCGTTGCGCGACGCGCTGGCGGGCCCCCTCGACAGGGTGGACGTGGTGCAGCCGGCCCTGTTCGCGGTCATGGTGTCCCTCGCCGCGTTGTGGCGGTCCTACGGTGTGCAGCCGTCCGCGGTGGTCGGGCACTCGCAGGGGGAGATCGCCGCCGCGTACGTGGCGGGCGCGTTGTCCCTGGAGGACGCGGCGCGGGTGGTGGCGTTGCGCAGTCGGGCGTTGCGGGCGATCGCGGGTCGGGGTGGGATGGTGTCGGTGCCGTTCGCCGACGTGGACCCGGGCGAGTTGTCGGTGGCGGCGGTGAACGGCCCGGATTCCACGATCCTGTCCGGTGACGTGGACGCGGTGGAGCGGTTCCTGGCGGCCGAACCCCGTGCACGGCGGATCGCCGTCGATTACGCGTCGCATTCGCCGCAGGTGGAGGCGGTCCGCGACGAGATCCTGACGGCCCTCGCGGACATCCGGCCGCGCGAGGCGCTGGTGCCGTTCCACTCGACGGTCACCGACGAGCCCGTGCCACTGGACGCCGACTACTGGTACCGCAACCTGCGGCACACGGTCCGGTTCGGCCCGGTGATCCACCGACTGCGACAGGACCTGCTCGTCGAGGTCAGCCCGCACCCCGTCCTGCTCGCCGCGATGCCCACGGACGCCGCCGCGATCGGGTCGCTGCACCGCCACGACGGCCACCCCGACCGCTTCCTACGGGCCGTGGCGGAGGCGCAGGTACGCGGCGCCGCAACGCTCGGCCCGGTGCCCGGCGGTCGACCCACAGTCCTGCCGACGTACCCCTTCCAGCGTCGGCGGCACTGGCTCGACGCGCCGCCGTCCGCCGGACCGACCGGCCACCCGCTGCTCGGCGTCACGGTCAGCCTGGCCGGCGGTGCCGGGGAACTGGTGTGCACCGGCCGGGTCGCGCGGGTGACCCACCCGTGGCTCGCCGACCACGCGGTCCGCGACACCGTGCTGCTGCCCGCCACCGCCGTACTGGAACTGCTGTTCCAGGCGGGCGCTCCGACCGGCTGCCGGCGCGTCGACGAGCTGGTCATCTCCGCGCCGCTGACCCTGCCCGACCGGGGCGGCGTCGACCTCCAGGTCGCGGTCGGCGCGGCGGACGAGGCAGGCCGCCGGGCCGCCACCGTGTGGGCCCGGCCGGAGGACGGCGACGAACCCTGGACGACGTACGCCACCGGCGTCCTGGCACCCGGCGGACCCGCGGCGGCCACGCCGCCCGGCGACTGGCCGCCCGCCGACGCCGAACCTGTCGACGTGGACCTGCTGCGCGACCGGCTCAGCGCGGCCGGATTCCGGTACGGCTCCGCGTTCCAGGGGCTGCGCGCGCTCTGGCGGGCCGGCGTCGACCTGTACGCCGACGTCGAGTTGTCACCGGAACTCGGGACCGACACCGGCCGCTTCGGACTGCACCCGGCCCTGCTCGACGCCGCGTTGCAGGCCATGGCCGCCACGGCGGCCGACGACGTGCCGGGCCGCCTGCCGTTCTCGTTCACCGGGGTCACCCTGCACGCCACGGGCGCGACAGCGCTGCGCGCCCGGCTCCGCACGACCGGCGACGGCACCGTGTCGCTGGCCGTGACCGACCCCGCCGGGCGGCCCGTCGTCGACGTCGAGGCGTTGACCACCCGTCCGCTGCCCGCCACCCTGACGCCGCTGCGCCGCCTCGTCTGGGAGCCCCTGCCCGTCGCCGCGCCGGTGCCGGCCGGGGACTGGGTGCTCGCCGACCCGACCGCGGTCACCGGCGTCGACCCCGTACCCGCCACCGTGCTCCTGCCGGTCGTGCACGACGAACCGCACGCCGCCGCGCACGCCGCGCTCGCCGCGGCGCAGGCGTGGCTCGCCGATGAGCGGTTCGCCGGCTCAAGGCTGGTCTTCGTCACCCGGGGCGCGGTCTCGGTCGGCCCGGACGACCCGATTCCCGCCGCCGGGGTCGCCGGAGCCGCGGTGTGGGGCCTGATCCGCTCGGCGCGCGCCGAGCACCCGGACCGGTTCGCCCTGGCCGACGACGCCGGCGACGGTTCGGTGGCGGTCGCCGCGATCGTGGCCGGTGCCACCGAGGTCGCGGTCCGCGACGGCCGGGCCCACGGCCCCCGGCTGGACGTCGTGCCGGCCGGCCCCGGCGCGGTGATCGACAACGACGCCACCCCGGTCACCGGCGCGAACGGTCGGCTCGGCG
>NZ_JBEXHP010000163.1:0-9573 GCF_040607895.1 Micromonospora sp. NPDC005220 | reverse complement strand
CCCGGCACCGTGGTCGGCGCTCCCCCGCCCGCCAGGTCCGCGGCGAGCGCCGAGTCCGGGGACAGCCGGCCGGTCACCGGGTCGAGGTGGTACGCCTTCTCGGTGACGGTCAGGGTCACCACCCGAACCGCCGGGTCGGCGAGCAACGCCACCACGGCGCCCGGGTCGCTGGGTGCGTGCCGCACGCCGCTGAGGGCGCCGACCACCCGGGTGGCGCTGCCGGCCGCGGAGAGGGCGCTGACGCTGAACAGGTTGTCCTGCGCGGCGATCGCCTCGACCACGGCGGCGCTGCGCGGGGCGACGGCCACGATTCCCCAGTCACCGCCGGCCGCGCCGACCGCCGCCTCGGTGAAGACGGCCTGGTGGGCGCGGTGGAACGCGCCCAACCCCAGGTGTACGACACCGGTCGGCACGGTGCCCGGCCGGATCAGCGGGCGGGCCTCGGCGGGCAGCCGGCGCAGCATGCCCAGGCCGAGCCGGGAGGCCCCGACGCTCACCGCCATGCCGGACCGTCCGGGAAGCGGAACTCGGCGATGGACGCCGGTTTCATGGTGGCGCTGTAACCGGGTCGCTCGGGCAGCAGGTAGCGGCCACCCCGGGTCCGCACCGGGTCGACGAAATGTTCGTGCAGGTGGTCGACGTACTCGATCATCCGACCGTCCAGGCCGGTGCCCACCCGCAGGTAGTCGAAGATCGCCAGGTGCTGGACGTACTCGCAGAGGCCCACGCCGCCGGCGTGCGGGCACACCGGCACGCCGAACTTCGCCGCCAGCAGCAGCTCGGCCAGGACCTCGTTGACGCCACCGACCCGGCAGGCGTCGACCTGCATCACCCCGATCGCCTCGGCCTGGAGTAGCTGTTTGAAGATCACCCGGTTGGCGGCCACCTCACCGGTGGCCACCCGGCACCGCCCGCCGGTCAACTCGGTGACCGCGCGGGCGATCCGGGCGTGCCCGAGGATGTCGTCGGCGTGGGTGGGCTCCTCGATCCAGTACGGGTCCACCTCGGCCAGCGCCGCCATCGCGGTGATCGCCTCGTCGACGTCCCAGACCTGGTTGGCGTCCATCATCAACAGCGCGTCCGGGCCGATCTCCTCCCGGATGATCCGGGCCCGCCGCACATCGTCGGCGAGCGGGCCGCCGACCTTCATCTTCATCGCCCGCCAGCCGTCGGCGTACGCCTGCCGGGTCAGCGCCCGCACCTTGTCGTCGGGGTAGCCGAGCCACCCGACCGAGGTGGTGTACGAAGGGAAACCGTCACGTTCGAGCGTGCTCAGTCGGTCGGCCAGGCCGTCGCGTCCCTTGTCGAGGATGGCTGCGGCGTCGTCCGGGGTGAGCGCGTCGGTGATGTGGTGAAAGTCGACGCTGGCGACCAGCTCGTCAGTCGGCAGTTCGGCCAGGAACCGCCACATGGGTTTGCCGGCGATCCTGGCTCGCAGGTCCCACACGGCGTTGACGAGCGCGCCGGTCGCCATGTGGATGACGCCCTTCTCCGGGCCCAGCCAGCGCAGCTGCACGTCGGCGCTGAGCGAACGCCAGAACGCGACCGGCTCGGCGGTGATCTCCTCGATGGTGCGCCCCCGCACGTGGTGGGCCAGGGCCCGCACCGCCGCGCAGGTGATCTCGTTGCCCCGGCCGTTGGTGAAGGTGAACCCCGCGCCGGTCGGGCCGGCGTCGGTGCCCAGCTCCACGTACGTCGCCGAGTAGTCGCCCCGGTTGATCGCGTCGGAGCCGTCGCCCCGGGCGGCGGTCGGGAACCGCACGTCGTGCACCTCGACCGAGGTGATGGTGACGGTCACTGGTCCGCCTTTCCGAAGTTGAAGACCCGCTTGGGCAGCCGGTACGCCAGGTCGACGATGGTCTCGGCGGCCTCGTCCATCGGCAGCCGGTGCTCGGCGACCAGCCGGGCCAGGAAGCCGGCGTCCACCCGGCGGGCCACGTCGTGGCGTACCGGGATGGAGCAGAACGCCCGGGTGTCGTCGACGAACCCGGTGGTGTTGTAGAAGCCGGCGCTCTCGGTGACCGCCTCCCGGAACCGGCGCAGCACCTCCGGGGAGTCTAGGAACCACCAGGGCGCGCCGAGCAGCAGCGCGGCGTACCCGCCCGCGAGGGGCGCCAGCTCGCGGGTGAAGGTGTCCTCGTCGAGGGTGTAGAGCACCACCCGCAGCCGGGGGTCGTTGCCGTAGCGCTCCAGCAGCGGGGCGAGGGCGTGCACGTACTCGGTGGCCTGCGGGATGTCGCCGCCGACGTCGCGGCCGTGCCGGGCGTGCAACCACCGGTTGTGGTTGCGTACCGCGCCGGGGTGCAGCTGCATGACCAGGCCGTCGTCGAGCGACATCCGGGCGAACTCCACCAGCATGTGCGCCCGGAACGCCTCCGCGTCGGCGGCGTCGGCCTGGCCGCGCCGGCCCCGGTCGTAGAGCCGCTCCGCCTCGGTCGGAGTCAGGTCGAGAGTGCGCGCGGTGGGGTGGCCGTGGTCCGAGGAGGTCGCGCCGGCGGCGATGAACGCGGCGCGTCGGGCCTGCAGCGCGGCCAGGTAGCCGGCGTACGTGCCGGTGTCCTCACCGGACCGGTCGGCGAGCCGGTCCACGTTCGTCGACCAGCCCTCGAACTCCATGTCCACCACGTCGTCCGGGCGGAACGTGGTGACCACCCGGCCGCCCGGCCCGCCCCACCCGTCGGCGGCGAGCTTGGCGTGCTGCGCGAGGTCGTCCAGCGGTGACTCGGTGGTCGCGAGCACCTCGATGTGGAACCGCTCGAACAGCGCCCGGGGCCGGAAGTCCGGTTCGGCGAGCCGGGCCGCGATCTCGTCGTAGAGCGCGTCGGCAGTGTCGGGGCCGAGCGGGGTGTGCACCCCGAACACGGTGCGGAAGGTCTGTTCCAGCCAGAGGCGCGACGGGGTGCCCCGGAACAGGTGCCAGTGCGCGGCGAAGCGCCGCCAGATCACCCGCCCGTCGGTTTCCACCGGGCTGCCGTCGCGGGTCGGCACCCCCAGATCCGCCGGGGGTACGCCCTGACTGAGCAGCATCCGGGTCAGGTAGTGGTCGGGCACGATGAGCAGCCGCGCCGGGTCCGGGAACGGGCGGTCCTCGGCGAGCAGGGCCGGGTCGACGTGCCCGTGTGGCGAGATGATGGGTTGCGCCGCCGCCACTGCGTACAGCTCCCGGGCCAGCGCGCGCTGCCCCGGTTCCGGCGGCAGCAGCAGGTCGGTGTGGTCGAACGTGGGCACGGGGTGGGGCTCCTCGTCTGCTGGGTCAGCGGGGGGTGAGCAGGTCGGCGACGCGGACGGGTTGACCGGTCTCGAAGGACCGGTTGGCGGCCAGGCCGGTGAGCAGGGCCGACGCGCCGTCGTCGGCGGTCGCGGCGCGGCCCAACGGGTCGGATTCACCGCCGAGGAGCACCGCGGTCATCCGGGCGTCCGCGCCGCCGTGCCCGTGCCGACTGCGGCCCTGCACCGGGATCTGCCGGGGCGGAGCCCAGAACGGTCGCACTGTCAGCGTCGCACCACCGCCCTCGGCCGGCGCCTCGGCGCCGTGCAGGGCGGCGCCCTTGACCGCGCCGGCGGTGCCCCGGTCGACGAAGTCGTTCTCGGCCACATCCAGCTCCAGCCGGCCCCGGCTGCCGTTGACCATCACCCGGTAGCCCTCCCAGGGCGCGTACGCGGTGAGGTGGTAGGTCATCGTGGCGCCGGTGGAGTAGCGGGCCAGCACCGCCATGTCGTCCTCGATGCTCACCCCGGGCGCGAAGACGTTGCGGTCGCGCTGGTAGCCGTCCTCGGCCTCGGCGTCCAGGTACAGCTCGCGCAGTCGAGGGTGGGCGTCCAGCCGCAGCGCGAACGGGTCGTCGGCGGCGGCGGGGGAGCCGTGCGCCCGGTCGTAGTCGTGGGCGTAGCCGTGCCGGCGACCGTCCGCGCCGTAGAAGAACAGGCGGCCGGCCGCGTACACCTCGACGGGTGTGGCGGCCAGCCACCAGTTGACCAGGTCGAAGTGGTGGCTGGCCTTGTGCACCATCAGCCCTCCGGAGGTGGCCTTGTCGCGGTGCCAGCGGCGGAAGTAGTCGGCGCCGTGGCGGACGTCGAGCAGCCACTCGAAGTGCACCGAGCCGATCTCGCCGACCGCGCCCTCGGCGAGCAGCCGGCGGACCTGTTCGTGCAGCGGGTTGTAGCGGTAGTTGAAGGCGACTGTCACCCGGCCGCCGGTCTCGGCCACCGTGTCCAGGATCCGCCGGCAGCGGGCCACGTCCACGGTCATCGGTTTCTCGGTGACGACCTCCCGGCCGGCGCGCAGCGCGGCCACCACGTACTCGTCGTGGGTGACGTCCACGCTGGTGACCAGGACGACGTCGACCCGCTCCTTGTCCAGCATGGCCGCGAAGTCACCGGCCGGGTACGTGGGCACCGGGCGGTGCCCCAGCTCGCCCAGCCAGCGGTTGTGCGCGTCCATCCGGGCCTGGTTGACGTCGGCGAAGGCAACCAGCTCGGTGGTGTCGGCGTGGTCGAGCACCAGGGCCCGGACGAACATCTCCGCCCGCGCGCCGGTGCCCACGACGGCGTACCGGGCCTGTCCGGCGGCTCTCGGTGACATGCGGTCGCCTCCCGTGGTGCTGCAAAGGTTTGCAATGAAGTAATCACGATCGATCCGATCGCGTCAACGACGACGGCGGGATCGGCGTCAAATGTCAGTGTTTGTGGGGTCGCAGGTAACCAAGGGGAGTGCGGGTGCAACAAAGCCGTAACCATTGACCGTTGACACTGGCGCAACCGTTTGCATTAATGGGCCACACCCACGTGACCGCCACCACATCGGACGAAGGGGCCCGCCGTGCCAGTCACCATCCGGGACGTCGCCCGGGCGTCCGGTGTGCACATCTCCACCGTGTCCCGCACCTTCTCCGCCCCGCACCTGGTCAACCCGGAGACCCGGGTCCGGGTGCTGGCCTGCGCGGAGGATCTGGGCTACCGGCCGAACCGCGCAGCCCGGGCCCTGATCACCGGGCGGACGCACAACATCGGGCTGATCATCGCGGACATCGCGAACCCGTTCTTCCCGCCGCTGATCAAGGCGGCGGAGAGTCAGGCCCGGCACCGCGACTACCACGTCTTCGTGGCCGACACCAACGAGGACCCGACCGCCGAGGAAGAGCTGGTCCACGCCCTCGCGAAGCAGGTGGACGGGGTGCTGCTGTGCAGCCCGCGAATGAGCAACAGCCTGATCGAGCAGCTCAGCCGCGAGGTGCCGCTGGTCGTGGTGAACCGCCAGGTGGCCGGCCTGCCCTGCGTGCTGATGGACGTCGGGCAGGGCGCCCGCTCGGCGATCGAGCACCTGGTCGGCCTGGGGCACCGCAGCATCGCGCTGCTCGGCGGCCCGCGCAGCTCGTGGACCAACCGGGAGATGCGCCGTGCCGCCGGCGCGGCCGCCCGCAACGGTGGCGTGGAACTGACAGTGCTCGGCCCCAACGCGCCCACCGAGGTCGGCGGCTCCGCCGTCGCCGAGCAGGTGCGACGCAGCGGCGTGTCGGCAGTGCTCGCCTACAACGACCTGATGGCGATCGGCCTGATCGAAGGGCTGGACGCGCTCGGGGTCCGGGTGCCGCAGGAGGTGAGCGTCGTCGGGGTCGACGACATCACCCTGAGCCGGCTGACCCGCCCCAAACTGACGACGGTGGCCACACCCACCGGGGCCGCCGGCCGGACGGCCGTCGACATGCTGCTGCAACAGGACATCGAGTCACCGCGCGGTGCGCGGGGGTCCGGTGCCGGCACGGCGCTCGGCGTCCGTCGTACCACCGCACAGGTAATGCTCCAGACCGACCTGGTCATCCGCGACTCGACCGGCCCGGGCCCGTACGCCCGGCCGGCACGTCCCCTGGCCGCACCGCGTGGCCCGGGCCCGCATTGCCCTGCGGACCCGGGCATCCCGACTGCGGCCACCGGTGACGCCGTCGCCTCCTAACGCCGAGGAGTGAGCGCACATGCACCCCGCAACGCCCCCCACCACTGACGCGCCCGTCGGGCGCGCCCACCGTACCGCGCTGCCTCGGCGGCGCCTGCTGCGTGGCCTGCTCGCCGTGACGGTCGCCGCACCGCTGATGTTCGGTGCCGCCGCCTGCGGAGACGACGGCGGCGCCGCCGATCCGAACGCGCCGGTCAAGCTCTCCATCTTCTGGTGGGGCGGCGACGCCCGGGCCAAGCTGACCGAGGACGCCCTCGCCCTCTACACCAGGAAGCACCCGAACGTGACCTTCGAAAAGACCTGGCAGGCCAACCAGGGCTACTTCGACAAGCTGGCCACGCTCACCGCCGGCGGTAACCCGCCGGACCTGTTCCAGATCGACGACAACTACCTCGCCGAGTACGCGGCCCGCAACACCACGCTCGACCTGACCCCGTACCAGGAGTCCGGAAAGCTGGACACCTCCAAGTTCCCCAACAGCCTCTGGCAGTACGGCGTCGTCGACGGCAAGCTCGCCGGCCTGGCCGCCGGGGAGAACACCCAGGGTCTGGTCTACAACAAGACGCTGCTGTCCAAGCACAACCTGCCCGAGCCGACCACCGGGATGAGCTGGGAGCAGCACATCGCCTGGGCCGAGCAGGTCACCGCCAAGACCAAGGTACCGGGCACCCAGGACCCGAGCGCCGACTACAAGGCGTTCTGGGTCTGGCTGCGCCAGCAGGGCAAGGACCTCTACCGGGGCAAGGAGTTGGGCTTCACCGCCGAGGACGTGACCACGTGGTTCGACCTGTGGAAGGGCGCCCGGGACCGCAAGGCCACCCCGACCGCCGACGTCATCCACGAGGGCAACTCCAGCGACGTCACCAAGCAGTTGGTGGTCACCGGCAAGTCGGCGACCTCCTGGGTCTGGGCCAACCAGATGCCGGACCTGAAGAAGAACACCACTGACGAGCTGGGCGTGGTCGCCTACCCCGGTGACCCCAGCGCGCAGTGGGCCCGGGCCTCGATGTACTGGTCGGTCTTCAAGGGCAGCAAGAACAAGGACGTCGCGGTCGACGTGATCAACTTCCTGACCAACGACCTGGAAGCGGTCAAGCTGCTCGGCACCGACCGCGGCCTGCCGTCCAACCTGGACCTGCGCCGGGTGGTCAGCGACGACACCACCGACCCGGCCATGAAACAGTCCATCGCCGTCGAGGCGGAGCTGACCCAGAAGTTCGGCGAGTCGCCGCAGGTGCCGATCAAGGGGCACAGCAAGGTGAAGTCCGAGCTGATCAAGGCGGCCGAGAACGCGCAGTACGGCCGGGCCACCCCCGCCGAGGCCGCCGCCCAGTTCGTCCAGGCGTGCAAGTCCGCCATCGCCTGACCGCGCCGCGAGGCGAGGAGAGGAGCTGTTCGTGGCGTTGACCACGGCGCCCGACCCGACCCGACGCGGCCCCGGATCCGCCCGGGCCCACGCTGAGCGGCGTGGGCCCGGACGCTTCCGGCACAGCGAAGGTCTGGCGGGGTACGTCTTCCTGTCGCCGTGGCTCATCGGCCTGATGGGTGTCACGGCAATCCCCATGCTGCTGTCGCTCTACCTGAGCTTCACCAACTACGACATCCTCACCCCCTTCTCCGAGGTGGAGTGGGTGGGGCTGGCCAACTACGAACGGATGTTCACCGCCGACCCGTCGTACTGGCACGCGGTGCGGGTGACAGTGACCTTCGCGCTGATCGCCGTACCGCTGAAGCTGGCCGCGGCGCTCGGCGTGGCGCTGCTGCTCAACCGCGCCTGGCGCGGCGTCGGGCTGTTCCGCGGGCTGTTCTACCTGCCGTCCCTGCTCGGCGGCAGCGTCGCGCTGGCCATCGTCTGGGTCAACATGTTCAACCGCGACGGTGCGTTCAACTCGCTGCTGAGCCTCTTCGGCATCACCGGCAAACCGTGGGTCAACGACCCCGACTGGGCCCTGGAGACGCTGATGGTGCTGGCCATCTGGCAGTTCGGCGCACCGATGGTGATCTTCCTGGCCGGGCTCAAGCAGGTGCCCACCGAGTTGTACGAGGCCGCGTCGGTGGACGGGGCCGGCCGGTTCCGCCAGTTCCGCAACGTCACCCTGCCAATGCTCTCCCCGGTCATCTTCTTCAACCTGGTGCTGGAGACCATCAACGGCTTCCAGGGCTTCACCGCCGCGTTCGTGCTCAGCAACGGCACCGGCGGCCCGGTCGACTCCACCCTGATGTACACGCTGAACCTCTACATCACCGGCTTCACCGACCTGAACATGGGCTACGCGTCGGCGATGGCCTGGGTGTTCCTGCTCGCCATCGCGGTCATCACCGCGGTCTTCTTCAGCACCGGGCGGTTCTGGGTGCACTACTCCGACGGGGAGGACCGGTGATGGTGACGGTGAACCCGGCGACCGCAGCGCCGAGCGCCCGCCGACGCGCGGGCGGCCGGTCCCTGCTGCGGCTGCTGATCCTGGTCGTGATCGTCGCTGTGGTGCTCTACCCGCTGATCTGGATGGTGGGCACCTCGCTGAAGTCCCAGGAGGAGATCATCAACAACGTCGGGCTGCTGCCCGAGCAGTTCACCCCCGGCAACTACACCGCCGGCTGGTCCAACTTCGACGTCAGCTTCGGCCGGTTCTTCCTCAACAGCGCCATGGTCAGCCTGCTCACCGTCATCGGCAACGGGCTCTCCTGCCTGCTGGCCGCGTACGCGTTCGCCCGGCTGCGGTTCCGACTGCGCGGCATGTGGTTCGCCGTCATGATCGGCACGCTGCTGCTGCCCCAGCACGTGCTGATCGTGCCGCAGTACATCCTGTTCCGCACCCTCGGGCTGGTCGGCGGCGACTGGCCCTACCTGCCGCTGCTCATCCCGCAGTTCCTGGCCACCGAGGCGTTCTTCGTCTTCCTCATGGTGCAGTTCATGCGGGGCGTCCCCCGGGAATTGGACGAGGCGGCCCGCATCGACGGTGCCGGCCCGTTCGGCATCTTCCGGCACATCATCCTGCCGCTCAGCCGCCCGGCGCTGGTCACCACGGCGATCTTCTCGTTCATCTGGACCTGGAACGACTTCTTCCGCCAGTTGGTCTTCCTGTCCCAACTGGAGGACTACACCGTCCCGGTCGCGCTGACCCTGTTCATCGACTCGACCAGCCAGAGCGCGGTCGGCCCGATGTTCGCCATGTCGGTGCTGTCGCTGCTGCCGGTCTTCCTGTTCTTCGTCGCGTTCCAGCGGATGCTCGTCGAGGGGATCAACACCAGTGGCATCAAGGGCTGAACCGGCAGCGAGGGCTGCACCCGACGACACCGGCGGCCGGCGGGACTGGCGCGACACCGCCCGCGACGCCGCCGACCTCGCGCTGCTGGGCATCCTGCTGACGCTCGCGGCGGTGCCCCTACTCACCGCCGCCGCGGCGGTGGGCACGGCCAGCGCGGCGGTGCACCACTGGACGCGTACCGGCGGCTGGCCGTCGGCGCGGACCACACTGCGCCGCTTCGGTCGCGCGCTGCTGCCCGGGGTGCCGGTCAGCCTGCTCGCGCTCGCCGGCGCCGCGCTGCTCGCCGCCGACCTGGCGGCGCTGGCCACCGGCCGGGTGCCGGGCGGGCCGGCGGTGCTGCTGGTGACGGCGCTGATC
>NZ_JBEXHP010000162.1:0-9744 GCF_040607895.1 Micromonospora sp. NPDC005220 | reverse complement strand
TCCGGCATCGCCAACCTCCACAACATCATCCTCGTCGGCTGACCACCGGGCCGGTGCCGGGCAACGCCTTCACCCAGTTACGAGACGTCCCTTAGGCGGCGTAGACAGCGGTGGCGTCGTCGCTGCGCTTGTTACGCGCCCACTTCATGCAGGACGGGTCGACGGCCTTGATGGCGCGGACTCGGCTGATCAGTTCGGTCGGGCCGTCGTGGGCCAGGACGTCGAGCACGTCGGGCCAGTCGAGCAGACCGAACAGGGCGACCAAACGTGCTGCTCCGTCGGTTAGCACGGCGACCCGTCGGACGCTGTCGAGCGGTACTTCTCCGGTAATCGCGTGCCGAGCGGCGAACGGGTCGGCCGCTGCCACCCAATACCCGCCGGGCTGGTTACGAGCGGCCAACTCCGCGTGCTTCATCCGCAGCAACGCCGCCTACTTCTCGGCCGATCCGAACGGGTGCCGGTCGGCCTCGTCACGTTCTGCACGGGCGGTCTTGTCCACCCGGTCATCAGTGATGACCTGGATGCCGTCGACAGTGTCGATCAGCACCGTGACGTCACCGAGAACGACGTACTCCAACGCCGTGTCTTTAAGTCGCAGCACCGCTGTGGCGGCCGAGGGTGTACCCGGGTGGCTGAGGTCGCAGGTGTCTCGGTGCTGGTCGGCGGTGAACCGGATGCCATACATCAGCGCGTTGACCAACTCCGAGTCACGATCGGCCGCCAGGCCGGCGAAAGCAGAGCCGAGCTTTGCCGCGTACCAAGCAATGCCGTGGACGCAGCCCGTGCCGGTGCGGCCCGTGGCACCGTCGAGAACCACGATCAGGTTCTCGCTGGCCATGGCCCAGTCCTCGTTGGGCGATTTCGGGTTGCCGGCCTTCGAGGCGGTTGAGACGCGCATCAGGCCACGCCTTCGCTGCGGTAGATCGGCGTCAGTGCGTCGACCTTCTTCACGACCCGCTTCTTCGGGTCGTAGGTGCAGGCGACCAGCAGCGAGAACCGCCGGTTCTTCACCTCGCGGTACAGCTCGTCCAGGTGGTCGTCCAGGTACTGTGTGACCCCAAGGGTGCCCATGGCGTGGATGCCTGCGAGGTAGAGGAAGGTGCCACGTCCATCAGGGCGGGGCAGCCGTCCCAGGTATCCATAGTCGACCGGCTCGCCGCCGTCCGACGGAGAGCGGAACTCCTCGCCGGTCTGTCGGTTCACGAGATAGACGCCGTCGTCATCGCTGCCGAAGCCCAGCTTCGGATCGGATGCGAGCACCTGCCCGACGAACGGCAGAATCCGGGGACTACCGACCACGACCAGGTTGGTGCGGTTCAGGTCGACCATGCCCGGCGGTGGGACCACCTCGTACTCCGTCTTCAAGCCCAGTCCCCGAGCGAGGTTGGACAGCTTCTCGTACGCGGCCAGCATCTCGGCGGAGACGACCGCGTACGGGTTCGCCTTGCCCGCCTCGAACTTGCCGCGGCGCAGTCGCCATGGACCGGATCCCCGACGCAGAGGCGTAGTCACTCAGTTAGTCACCCAGGTACGACAAAGGGGCCGTCTCGAACTTCCGAGATGGCCCCTCACCTGCGTCGGGACGGCCGGATTCGAACCGACGACCCCTTGACCCCCAGTAGTCCGGTGGCCCAGCGACATGCTCGCGCACGTTTGTCCAGGTCACCTCAAGCATAAACCGGCCGAGTAAAGGAGTCCTCTAATACCTCGCCACCGCTGTGCACTCCCCTGCTCACGAAGCATGGCCAGATCGCATGACGCCGGGGCGCCGCCGCGACGACCCCGACAACGGACTGGAACGAGCCGTGAGCACTCGGTGTAGGCCGATCGTGAGTGGTCGTCGATCGCAGTGTGGAGGTAGGCGTAGCCGAGCCGGGCGCCGCCCCACGCGTCGGTGGTGTGTGCGGGGGTGGCGGTGCGGTTAAGTTTGCCTTGAGCGCGGCTCTGGGTGCGCCAGCCGTCGCCGTCGGGGATGTTGCCGAGCTTCTTGATGTCGACGTCGACCAGGTCGCCGGGATGCGGGTGTTCGTAGCGGCGGATCGGCTCTCGGGTAGCCTGGTCGCGATGGGCCAGGCGGGTAACGCCCCGCACGCAAAGTTTGCCCGTTATTGCATGACCCTGGGTGGGCGCCAGCCTGACGCCCACCCAAGATCCTGCTTCAATTATCCATTCAGCATGGCCGTGTCACCGATTGACGATCTTGATAGAACCTGCCGGATTGAGCTCGATCCAAGTCTCGGCCACCCTGCGGTCAACGCCATTTATGTAAACATCGCCCCGCATTTCTCTTGGGTGATGCGGCGAGCGGCGCAGGTCTAGCGCGAGCTTTAGGGTCAGAACGGCAAGCAGCAGGATGAGCGATACTAGCAGCGTCGATCCGAGATGCTGCGCATCATTGCTCACTGAGTCAACGATGTGCACGATGATGATCAAGGCCACTGCAATGAGAGCTGCCGGAATCACCTTACGCCTTAAAATGGCCTCCATTCTGCACGTCTGGGCGAACCGCTTGGCCGTTGCCGCGTCCACCGGGAGGCTAACCGCCGTGCGGCCCGGCACATACCGACCAAGGCAGCAGGTGCGCACGACTGATGCCGCTTCGCTGCCATCGGTGATCGACCTTGGTGGAGGCGTCAACTCCCCGGCCGTTCGGCCAGCCAACCACACGTCGACTCTGGGTTGCATTCGTCCACCTCTCCGGGCCCCATAGCTTGTCTATGCGCAAAACTTGCGGTTGATCCCCCCGTATCCCCATTGGAAACTCCAACTCCTGTTAAACCACAGTCGGCCGTACCCGTTGAAGTACGCTCCTCGCTTTCGGGTGCACGCTTCGCTGTACTCCCACACCAACCAACCGATCACGGCGACTGCGAGGCCGAATGCCCACCCCGCAGGGCCAGAAAAGATGGCCGCGATTATGCCGGCAATGGTATATGCATATCCCCATCGCGTAGCATATTTGACGTCGCCGTGTGAGACGTAGCATTGGAAGTTCCGGTCGACGCGGTAACCTCCCCACGAGCCCCACCAGGTGTACCACTTGCGCGTACTGCCGCCGGTACGCCAGCATGACAGGTTTCCGGAGATATCGTCTTTGTTGACCGAGTCACCAGTGGCGTACTCGTATGGGTTGGCGTTGCCACCGTAGATGGCGTCTGTGGACAGGAAGCGGCTGGTGCTGGGGTTGTAGAGGCGGGCGCCCATGAGGATTGAGCCGTCGGGAGTGTCGGCGGCGCGTTGGTGGGTGCCGAGCCAGCCGTAGCGTCGGGTGCCGGCGTCGGCGGAGTTGCGGGCGTTGCCGTGTTCGTCGTATTCGCTGGTATAGGCCAGCCCGGTGCCGCTTTCGGTCATACCAGCGACGAGGTCACCGTGCAGATTGGTGATCTGCCAGACGACCCCGGTCGTGTTAGTGAACAGGCCGGCAATCCCGCCGAGCCCACTGATGGCCCGGGAATGCTTGCCGCTGCCCTCATCGGTCCAGCTTGGGCTGTCGCCGTCGGCGCCGTAGTGGTTGATTCTGGTGAGGCCGTCGGCGGTGTCGATCCAGGAGCGGATTCGGTTGGGCACGACGTCCGGGGTGTAGGTGGTGGTGCGGGTGCCTCGGGTGATGCTGCGCACCATGTCGTTGACGTGGTAGGTCATGGTGCTGCCAACGCCACCGGTGACCGCGGAGTCGATGGCCGGTTGGGTCAACGTGCGGCCCAGGGCGTCGTAGGTGTAGCCGGTGTCGCTGGTGCGGTCGGCGCTGTCGTAGCTCCACTCGCGGGTGGTGCTGGCGGTGGTCGTCTGGCAGGCGCCGCCTGTCTCCGGGCCAAATGCCGTCTGGCTGGTGGCGTTGGTGGCGGCGTCGAAGCCGTAGTTGCGGGTGGTGCATTGGCCGGCGACGGTATCCGCGACGCCGGTAAGCCGGGCCGCCTGGTCGTAGGTGTAGTTCTGCACGGACAGGGTTGAAGTGCGGCTGCGCCACTGGTCGTGAGCGCTGGAGGTGACGGTTTCGGTGTAGAGGGTGCAGTCGGACTGGCCGCAGCCCGGCTTGGTGTAGGTGATGCTGCGGGCTGCGCCGCTTTCGTCGGTGGTTATGCCCACCACGAGTCCATTGGGCCAGGTCTGGCTAACCGGGGTCCCTTCGCTGTCGAAACTGCCGGTGAAGGTGCCCGTCTGACTATCCGCCACAGACGTCGGCAGGCCACGTCGCTCAGCGCCACCGTCGTAGGTGTAGGTGCGGGTGCCCTTGCCGTCATTTTGTGTGGCTGGCCTGCCTTCGATGTCGAAGGTGGTAATGGTGACAGTGCCGTCGGCATCGGTGTATGAGGTCATTCGGCCCAAGGTGTCGTAAGCGCGGATGATTTCGGCTGTCACCGAGCCCGAGCCGTTGACCGTTTGGGACCGAACGGCCTGCCCGCTGGGCTGGTCATAGACGATGCGCCGCTTCTCGAGCGCCGCGCCCAATCCAGCCGCGGTCACCGAAGACTCCGATTGGCGGCCAGCGGAGTCATAGATGGCCTCGGTTCGCCGCAGCTCGCCCGATCCGGTTCTCGTCGACTGCACGCGTGGTTGCCCGTACATGTCGTAGGTGGTGACCGTGATCGGCAATTCTTGGCCGGACTCTGGTTGACCGCCTGTCTGGGTGCGACAGACCAAGCCATCCCACTCAGGCCGGTTGCCGCACTCAGGGTAGCTAGCGTTGGCCGCCGCGCTGTAGTAGATGGTGACCCGAGTTGCCGGGGTGGTGTCCACGCTGCCTCCGGCCGGGGCCGTGGTGCTGATCACGCGTCCTTCGTTGTCATAGCCAGTGCGGGTGACCAGGTCCAGATCACCCGGTGCAACGGTCATCTTGACAGGCTGGCGCACCGTCCAGTCGTATTCCGTGGTCTTGGTGCGGGTGTCCGCGTCCAGGGTCTGCCCGGCGCCGACGTAGTTGACTGAGACCCGTTCGGTGGTCGCCAGTTGATAGGGTCCGCCGCTGCTTGGTGCCCCTTCGTCGTAGGTGAGCTGGGTGTGTTGCCGACCGCGCACGACCGTGCCGGAGTCGAGCATCACGTCATGTTCTGGCCCGAAGGTTTCCAGCAGCAACTTTCCGTCGAAGACGCTAAGGGTGGCGAGTTTCGCCGCGAGCTGCGCCTCGGCGCTGGCGTTATCGCTGGGAGAGGCGTCGAGTGCCCGCTTTCGGTTGCCCGAATCGAGTTGGCCTGCGAGGTTGCCCGACGCGTCGTACCAGACTGTCGCGATGTGGCCGCCTGGCTCAGCGGCATTTACCGTCCTCGCATTGGCGTCCAGATAACTGACCCTGGCCCGCTCGTAAGAGCCGGGCAGTGTGCCGGTGGCAGGGTCGCCGGTTGGCACCTGGCTGGCGGGGAAGATCGCCGTGGCGTCGGTCGGCGGTTCCGCCTGGCCCCACCGTGCACTCTGGCTGGCGGAAAGATCATATGGCGCACCGCTGCCAGAGATTGGGACCTGATAGACCACCGTCTCCACCGCCGTGCCGGCGGCGAGGGCTGACCGGGTGACCTTGTGCAGACGTCCCTTGCCTGGGTCGTTCGGCACCGCGGTGTAGGAGAACTGCCAGACCTGTTGGGCCGGCGGGGTTATCGAGACGATAATCCCGTCGCCGTTGTAGTAGTAGACAGTCCGCAACTGCTGGGGTACACCACCGCTGGTGTAGTCCAGTCGGGGATCGGAGAAGGTCCGCAGTCGGCCGCCGCTGTCGTAGCTGTAGCGGGCCAACACGACCGTCCGCATCGCCGGAGTCCCCAGGTCCGGGTCCCAAGCGGTGTAGGAGATCTGCTTGATTCGGCCCGCAAAGTCGCCCCAGGTGCCGTCAGCCAGGCCGGTGGCTGTCGTGGCGGTGGCGTAGGTGAAGGTTAACGCTCGGCAACCCTTGACCAGGGTGGTACAGGTGACGCCTGTCGGGACCGGTGCCAGCATCCGCGTCGGCCGCATGATCTCGTTGGCTCCGACGGTGGCTTTCTCCCACGAGTACGTGGTGGTGTTACCCGAGCCAGGCGCGATGGCAGCAGTCGGCGTGTAAACGTTGGCCGGGTCGGTCGAGGTGCGGCTGAAGGTAACCACATTGCCTGAGCCGTCGGCGAGGGTGAAGGTGCTGGTAGCTGAGTTGAACGTCAGTCTGTTGGCTTCTGCGCCAACTTGAGCCTCATAGTTCACACCCGCGCTGTCGATCTTGGTGAACCCGATTGTCGAGTCGTCTGGCAGTTTGACCTGCACGAGGCTGCCGTAGGTAGTTAGCCGGGTATACGGCGCTTTTGCCTCCTCTACTGCCAGACCGGACACCCAGCCGGGCCCGAAGAGCGGATCAAGGCCCTGCGGTTGCCGGCTGTTAACGGTGCGTGAGATTCCCAGACCTGATGCCGAGACGTCCGACTGCGAGATTTGGTAGTTGCCGGTGATTAGGTTGACTTCGCCTGGGCCGACCTGCGCGGTGTCGGCCGAAGCGAGGTTGCGGTCGAACCGGAACTTCACCCCGTCGGCGGGTGCGCCGTTGCTACTCAGGTTGAAGTTGGCCCGTACCTGCACTGGGCCGTCCCGCGGGACGCTCGCCGCGTCGACCGAGGCCAGGGTCCCCGCGACATCCCAGTTCAGCTTGGGTGCCACGCCAGAGGAGAGAGCGACGGGCCAGGTCACCGCGCCACCGCCGACCGCGTAGGTGACGTGCGGGGCAGGGATGGTGACCCAGGCGTCCGAGCTGGCCCGGCGCCATTGATAAGTGACATCGACGAAGGAAGGCGCAGCGGTCGAGCTGAGCACCGCCTTCGCCCCGCTGACGTCTCCTGCCTTCGGCGACGTGATCGCTCCAGCGCCGACCTTAAACGGGTAGTTGCGCAGGGCGGTTACGTTGCCAGCTGAGTCACGGGTACGGACCCAGACGGAGTGCCAGCCGGGGGTCAGCGGCTTGATGCTGACGGTTGCCGGAGCCCCGAGGGACGGCGCGTTCACCACCTTGTTCGGCGGCTGCACGTCGAGGCTGTACTCGTAGGCGGCGGCGTCGCTGATGCCGTTCGGGTCGAAGGTGAAGTCTCCGGCGACATTGGCGTCACCGCCCCACTGGTTTTCTGGGTAGGCGGTTGAGCTGACGATCGGTGGGCTGCCGATCGAGGTGTCCACGGTGAACTCGCAGAACGTCGACCAGGTGCCGTTGACCGTGCCGTCGTTGCCACGGACCCGCCACTTGTAGGAGGTGTTGTGACTAAGCATGGCGGCCGGCACGGTGGTGTTGAACGTCGAGCCGGACGCTGCGGTGCCGGTGATCGCGCTACCGAGCTTGGTGCTACCGGACAGCGTCCACCACTCGAACTCGGCCTTGACCGTCGATCCCTCAGCGTCGGAGATGACGGACCTGAGCTGCGGGATAGCCGTGTTGACCTTAGGCCGGGACGACCCGGTCACACAGTCCGTGGCCGGCACCGTCGAGCGCGTGCCGACGGCCGGGTACGAGTTGTAGTTCACCACCGCGTACGGGACCTGGCTGTTGTCGACCGCGTTGCGGGATCGGAATTGCTTGAAGCTGTTGGTGCTCGTCTCGTCGGTGCCTCGCACGCCCATGTACGCGGTGGGCTGGCTGGCAGTGGCTGCCCGCTGGAAGAAGTTCGTGCCGCTGATGCTCACCCAGCCGTCGGCGCACGTCGAGCCGCCCTTGGTTTGGGTAGAGGTGGCCTCTTGCTGTACCCAGGCCGGCTGAGTACCCCATCGGGACGCCGAGGAGGCGGCACCGGTGGTCCAGATCTCCCACGAGGTAGCCGTGCAGGTGTTCGACCAGAAGTTCCAGAAGTTCACCGTCGCCGAGGTAATTTGCTTGCCCCGCAGAGCCGAGACGCCCCAGTTGACGAACGCCCGAGCCTTGACATTCGGTGAGCCTGCCAGCAGGCCGAGGTGGAGGTCGGTCGCCCCACCCCGGTCAACATTGTCTCCCTCCTTCACGTACGTGTCGAACGTGGTGTAGAGGGGATTGACCTGCGGATCGATGGTTACTGGATACTGGGTAGCCGGGTCCTTGAGCCAGGCGAGGTCCGGGCTCAGCCGCATAGTTAGACCATCCGAATGCCCCGACCGCGCGGCGAGCCGCTCGGACTTAGCCGGCACGACCCTCCGCCGGGCCGGCTCTTGAGTGCCCGGGGTCCGCCGGGCATCCCACATCTCCGGCGCCGGAACGGCCGCGATCGGCCGACCCTTGGCGTCCTTGAGCAGCAGCGCTCCGGAGCTGTCCTGACTGAACGAGGAGAGACCCTTGCCGGTCAGCGGAAATGCCAGCGCAGGAATCTGGTCCACCGCTTGCCGGTTCTTCACGGTCAGGAACTGCGCGAAGCCGGTCCTGGTGGCCTCCACCACCAGGTCAATGCCGGCGGCCACCTCCGGGTAGGTGGCCCTGTTGCCCGCAAGCACCGGCACAGGCAGGGCACCGGCCCAGCCCATACTTAGCCGTCCGTCGCCGACGCCAACCGCAGCCAACTCCCCACCGCCCTTGCGGGCACCAGAGATCCGCAAGTCCAGCGGGTGTGCCAGGGCGCGAACCGAGCCGTCCGCCTCTGGTTGCAGGGTGAGGTCAACCGGCACCCATTGGTTATCCCGCCGCAGCCGGACAGGGCCGGTGTGGACAGTGGCCTCGACCTGACCATTGGGCTGGGCGACATACTCCGCGGTCTCGCTGGTCATGCCGGTAATCCGGACCCGCTTGCCGGTGAGCCGCGCAGTGACCAGCGCGGCCATCTCGTCCGGGCGTTCCAGCACCTGCTCCGGAGCCTTCGCCGGCGCGGCCTGCACCGGCTGCCTGGGCACGTCGGTCAAGGTGACGGCAAGCACCGATGCCATGCTGGCGAGAGCGAAGCGACCCAGCCTTGTTCGGTGAAGTCTGGAGATGTGGATCATCGAGACGATTGGTGCGCGCCGATGATGACGGGGCTGTTTTGAGCGCACAGGGGCCACTGACGGCCCTCCTCGGGGTCGATTGAACAATGAGTAAGCCCGCACGATACGGGCCGTTATTAATCTTGGTCAATGGCAACTTTGTGTAACGCTGCTGATGATCCACTCAGCGGTCGCCGATCCTTGACGCAAGATGATCATGGCTTCAACCAGCGACCATGCCTGATCAGGACCATGGCCGGTCGCCTCCACCTGTCGCAAGGCTGGGCGGCAGCCCGGGAGGTCACCTGTTGGGGCAACACTCTGCCGTCGACGTAGCACGCCTGCTTCGCAAGGCCCAAGCCACCCACCCTCACTACCCCTTGCGCTCTCAAGCGATCATGATCGCGCCGGGCGGGACAGAGCGTTCGATGACGACACCGTCCTGCACCGGAAGCGGTTCATGAGACCTGCGAGGTCTGCGCATCAGTGGAAGCAGAGAGGCAGTGATTGATCGTGACACTGCCCGACGCACTCAGGCGATGATGAAAGCGGGGATTTAATGAGGGCAAGGATTTGGTGGCAAGCGTTCACTGCCGCCCTCGCCGCTACTCGCGGGCGTACGGCCGCAGAGGACAAGGCGCTACGGGCGGAACAGGCACGTGGCGTAGATCGCCTTGGCCGCGAAGTAGTTGAGCGCGAAGGTCGCAGGGGTGATGGCGCCCAAACTAACCTCTCGGTCGTTAGATCGCGCAGGCCGCAGTAGTCCTGAAGGCCTTCAGCCATGGCGGGGGTATGAGCTTCCCCCGCTTTGATGGAGGGGTGGTTACCTGCTGCCGGTCGGTGCAGGGGTGACGATATCTGGCTCGGTCTGGCTGGTCTGTTGGTGGT
>NZ_JBEXHP010000161.1:0-9753 GCF_040607895.1 Micromonospora sp. NPDC005220 | reverse complement strand
GGCCGGATCGAGCTACCAGGACGCCCCCAGCTGAAGGAATGGCGCTGGCGGGGCGCTCCGCTAGGCGAATGACCCCATGAGACGCGATGCCATCCCGATGCTCCTATGGTGGCCGGGATTAGCTACGTGAAGGGCTGCATCGCGACGCCTGGGGGCTTGCCGCCTCCAAGCTTAGGAGGAATGGCGTAAGGACCTTCTTGGCCCATGGCGTAGGAGGGTGGGGGTACCTCCTGGTGCTTATCTCCCAGCCCAGCTTGCAAGGCCGCACATCGAGGTGATCGATGCACTTGGCCTCCCAGCCAGCCTGGCTCATGTCCCCAGGCCATCGCCCGGCACGCGGACGTGAAGCTCACTCTCAAGGTCTACTCGCATGCCAACCTCGACGCGATGCGTCAGGCCCTCGGCAAGCTCGACGGACGGCTCTCGTAGACCTCGTTGCTGTCGCCGCCCCGAGAGCTGATCTTCTCGGGGCGGTTTCGGCTGGTGGTGCAGGGTGGGCGCGGCAGGTTTCGAACCTGCGACCCCTCGCTTGTAAGGCGAGTGCTCTCCCACTGAGCTACGCGCCCGGATCGCCCGTGTGGCGGGCCGGTGGCTGGCAAGCTTACCTGCACGCCACCGGCCCGGGTGCACGGCGTACCCCGGTCAGCTGGTCGCTTCGGCGATGGCCTTGCGCCAGCCCTGCTGGTCGCGGGCCTCGCCCGGTCCGTTCATCTCGGCGAAGCGGACAACCCCGGTCTTGTCGATGACGAAGGTGCCCCGGTTGGCGAAGCCGGCCACGTCGTTGAAGACCCCGTACGCCTGGGCGACGGCGCCGTGCGGCCAGAAGTCGGCAAGCATCGGGAACTGATAGCCCTCCCGTTCGGCCCAGATCTTGTGGCTGTAGGCCGAGTCGACGCTGACGGTCAGCACCTGGACGTCGTCGTTCACGTACTCGCCGAGGTTGTCTCGCACCTCGCTCAGCTCACCCTGGCAGGTGCCGGTGAAGGCGAGCGGGTAGAAGACCAACAGCACGGTGCGCCTACCCCGGAAGTCCGAGAGGCGGACCTCCTGGTTGTTCTGGTCCTTGAGCACGAAGTCCGGTGCCTCGGCACCAACCTTGATGGGCATGCGAACTCTCCTCGCTGTTCGGCCTCGCCGATGCCGGCGACGGCGTCGAGTCGGGGTGAACGGCACCAGGGTGCTGCCCGGCGGTGGGCGGACCGTCGGGCGAGCGGAGCGGCGCTGGTTACTTCTTGGCCTTGGCCCCTCGACGCAGCACCAGACGTGCGCCGCTCCAGTCCCGGCCGGCGTTGACGGTCGAGGTCTGCTGAAGGCCGGCGGTGGGCGCGGACTCCGCGACCTCGCTCGGCTCGACGTGCCCCTCGCGCCCCGCCTTCGGGGTGAGCAGCCACACGACGCCGTTGTCGGCCAGCGGGCCGAGGGCATCGACGAGCAGCTCGAAGAGGTCACCGTCGCCGTCCCGGTACCAGACCAGCACAGCGTCGACCACCTCGTCGGTGTCCTCGTCGACCAGATCTCCACAGCGGTCGGTCAGGGCGTCTCGGAGATCCTGGTCGACGTCGTCGTCGTACCCCATCTCCATGACGACCATCCCCGGTTCGATCCCGAACCGGTCCGCCAGGCTGCGTACCCCGTCGGCGGCCTGACCAGCGGTCGCGCTCACTGTCGCGTGCCTCCTCATCTCGTCCCTGCTCGCGGCGTCGGTGCGACGCCGTCAGGCAAAGTCCACACAGTTGTGGGTCCGCGCGCAAGTGGCGCACCGGGTGGAACGGAATTTACCGTGCCAGCAGCGTACGGGCACCGTCGGTAATGGCTTCCGTGGAGACCAGTACGTGACGTGCTGCCGGACCTAATGGTACAAACGAGTCAACTCCTGCCACTCGGCGCGCGGCACCGACATATCCGGCGTCGACCAGCGCGGCGATCACGCCCTCGCCGACCCCGCCGGAGCGGCGCGTCTCGTCCACGACCAGCACTCGACCCGTCGCCGAGGACTCCCGGATGATGTCGGCCACCGGCAGCGGGGCCAGCCAGCGGAGATCCACCACTCGGGTGCCCACCCCCTCCTCGGCGAGGACGGCCGCAGCCCGCAGCGACATCCGTACCCCGTTACCGAAGGTGATGATGGTGAGATCGTCCGCCGGTCCGACCCGGTAGACCCGGGCCCGGCCGATCGGCACGTGCCCGGCCACCCACCCGCCCGGCTCCGGATAGCCGGCCAACCACTCTCCGTCACCATCCACGTACAGATCGCGGGTGTGGTAGAGCGCGATCGGTTCCAGGAACACGCAGACACTGCCGTCCACCGCCGCGCTCGCCAGGCAGGTCCGCAGCATGGGCGCGGCATCGTCCGGCCGCGCCGGCACCGCGACCACCAGACCGGGCACATCCCGGAGTACGGCCACCGAGTTGTCGTTGTGGAAGTGCCCGCCGAACCCCTCCTGGTACGCCAGGCCCGCCACCCGCACCACCATCGGGTTGCGGAACGCACCCTGCGAGAAGAAGCGCATGGTGGCCGCCTCACCGCGCAGCTGGTCCTCGGCGTTGTGCAGGTACGCCAGGTACTGGATCTCCGGCACCGGCAGCATCCCGGCCAGCCCGGCACCGAGGCCCAGCCCCAGCACCGACGTCTCGTCGAGCAGGGTGTCGAAGACCCGGGCCGCCCCGAACCGGTCGCGCAGCCCCTTCGTCACCCCGTACACGCCGCCCTTGGCGGCCACGTCCTCACCGAAGATCGCCATCTGCGGGTGGTCGAGCATCCCGTCGGCGAGTGCGGCGTTGATGCTCTGCGCCAGGGTCATCGGCCCGGACAGCTCCGGCGGTTTGCCGCCGAACGCCTCCGTCCGGGCGCCCGCGCCCGGCCCGCTGGCCCGCGCCGCGGCGTCGGCCACCGCCCGCGCCACCCGCACCGGGCGGCGGGGCGCCAGCGCCGACACCACGTCGGCCGCGGCGGCCAGCTTCGGCTCGCCCAGTACCTCCTCGGCCAGCCGGCGTACCTGCCAGCCGGTCTCGTCGTACCGCGCCAGCAGCTCCTCGCCGGTCGCCACGCCAGCGTCGACCAGCAGCCGCGCGGTGGCGACCACCGGGTCCCGGTCCAGGTCCTCGGCCAGTTCGGCCGGGCTCCGGTACGCCGACTCCGCGTCCGCCCCTGCGTGCCCCATCAGCCGCACGGTGCGCAGGTGCAGCACGGCCGGCCGCCGGTTACGGCGTACCCAGGCCGCGGCCTCCGCCGCCACCGCGTACGTCTGCACCGGGTCGGCTCCGTCCGCGCTGAAGTAGCGGATTCCCGGCTTGGCCCGCAGGGTCGCCTCGACCCAGCCCTCCGGCGAGCGGACGCTGATGCCCAGCCCGTTGTCCTCGCAGACGAAGAGCACCGGGATCCGCAGCCCGGCGTGGTCGTACCACCCGGCGGTGTTGAAGGCGGCGGTGGCGCTGGCGTGGTTGACCGAGGCGTCGCCGAAGGAGCAGACCACGATCGCGTCCGGTGGCCAGGGAGTGTGCGTCGCGCCCGCGCCGCTGCCGACCCGCACGCCGGTACGCCGTCCGGCGCTGTCCAGCCGGCGCAGCCGCTCCACGGCCAGTCCCATTCCGACCGCGCGGGGCAGGTGCGAGGCGATGGTGGAGGTGGTCGGCACGATCGCCAGGTCGGCCCGGCCGAACACCTTGTGCCGGCCCCCGGCGATCGGCTCAAGGCTGGACGCGACCATCCCGCGCAGCACGTCCCGAGCGGCGTCGGCGTACGCCGAGGTTGGTTCCGGCCCGGACGGCTCCGATTCGGACACCGGCGGATCGGCGGTCGGCGCGGGGTCGCGGGTCGACGTCCCGTCGGCGGACGGCTCGGGGTCGCGGGCCGATGCGCTGTTGACGGGCGGCGCGGAATCGGCGGAGGGCGCGCGGTCGCGGGCCGGTGCGCCGTCGACGGTCGACTCGGGGTCGCCGGACGGCGCGGAGCCGGCGGTCGACTTCGGGTCGCCAGACGCGGCGCTCAGCGCTGGGTCGGCGGCAGCCTGGGCGGCACGCAGCGCTGGGTCGGCGGCAGCCTGGGCGGCACGGAGGCAGTAGAACGCTCCCGAGCGGTAGTGCAGCAGCGCCGGGTCGGTGGGACGCAGCGCGGCGGCGACCGCCGCGTTGCCCTCGTGCCCGGCCGAGCCGATGGTGTAGAACCCCTCCCCGAAGCTGCGCAACCAGCGGCCAGCCAGGTCGAGCTGCCGGCTGGTCACCTGCGCGTCGAACAGGTCCAGCACCTGCGCACCGGTCAGTGGGGCGTCGTCGGTGACCGGGTCGGCGGGGTCACGCCGCCGCTCGCCGGCAGGCAGCGCCGCCAGCGTCTCCCGGAACCGGTCGTCGAGATCTTGCGGGGTGGTCACGTCGGACAGCATTACCGACGGAAGCCCGGCTCGCCCAGTGGGACACGGCCGGCGGGGGTGCGCTCACTCCGGCCCGCAGGACTCCGGACAGCCGCCGTCAGACACCTTCCAGACCAGGTCACGAAGGGTGCGCAGCTCCTCGTCGCGCAGCCCGGACAGGAGTCGGGAGTCGGACATCACCTCGATCACCCGGGCCCGGACGACGCGGCCCTCCGCAGTCACCAGCAGCGTCTTCTGCCGCCGGTCCGTCGGGTCGGTGCGGCGCTCGACCAGCCCGGCCTGCTCCAGCTTGTCGACCAGCACCGTCACGTTCGACCGGTCGCAACCCAGCTGACCGGCGAGATCCCGCGCCGGCAGCGGGTGGTCCGGGTCCAACTCCTGCAGCGCCCGGGCCGCCGCCGGGGTGAGCCCCAACTCGGCGAACGCGGAGCCCTGCCGGTGTCGCAGCGCGTCGGTGACGTGGGCCATCCGCCGCACCACATCGACGGCGAGGCCGGCCCGGTCCACCGGCCCGCCCGCTGCGGAACCCACCTGCCGCGTCACGACCACATCGTACGCAGCGCGCCGTTCAAGCAGCTCAACGATCAGGTCCGGGCACACCAACCGGACGGACCACACTCACGTTGATGTTGAAGCGGACCTGCGGCCAGGCGGCCAACACCTCGGCTCCCGCAGCCCGACCGCTCGACCGGCCACTCCCCAGCTCACGCCACGCCCGGGCCACGGCCGCAGCCCACCCAAAGCCGCAGCCCACCCAAGGGGCCAGCCCACCCAAGAGGCCAGCCCGCGCAAGGGGCCAGCCCGCGCAAGGGGCCAGCCCCGCGCGGGGCTGCGGCCCGCGCAACATCAGGGAAAGTGCTGCCTCGGCGCGGGTTCAGGCAGCAGTTTCGGGGAAGTTGCGCGGATCTTGACAAGGGAACGGCCCCACCGGGTGCGATCAGCCGGCAGCCGGGGGCGACGGCCCGCCGCCCCGCGCAACATCCCGGATGTAGTGGCATCGACGCGCCGACGAGGCCACTACATCCAGGTCAACGCCATTGCGTTAGGCGGAACGGCTGTTCGTCAACCGGCGCCATCTCGCCGATCATGCAGTTGTGGTGGGCAACAAAACGCCCGCAAACGGCTAAGCCGGGCACCACAACTGCATGATCGCCGCGCTCGCGCTGCCCCTGCTCCGCGATCGTGCACTTCGTGTCCCGACACAGGAATGCATTCCGCCCTATGTCGACAACCGCAGCCGCATGATCGGCGCGATCTTCTCGCTCCACCTACGGTGATCGACCAGGGGCCCCTTCTCCAGCACGGGTTGACCCGCCGGCCACAGCGCTAACGCAACGGTGTTGACATCCAGGTTCGAGCACGATCTTGGCGCGAAGCGGGGGGCGCAAAGCGGGGGGCGCGAAGCGGGGGGCGCAAAGCGGGGGGCGCAAAGCGGGGGGCGCAAAGCGGGGGGCGCAAAGCGCGAAGCGGGGGGCGGGGGGTCAGCCGGGGAGGAAGGAGAAGCGGACCTGGCGGGTCGGGTTGTCGCCGTTGGTGTCGACGAGGCAGATCGACTGCCAGGTACCGAGCGCCAGCCGGCCGCCGAGTACCGGCAGCGTCGCGTACGGCGGGATGAAGGCCGGCAGGACGTGGTCGCGGCCGTGGCCGGGCGAGCCGTGTCGGTGCCGCCAGCGGTCCTCGGCAGGGAGCAGGTCGGCCAGCGCGCTGAGCAGGTCGTCATCGGAACCCGACCCGGTTTCGATGATCGCCAGGCCGGCGGTGGCGTGCGGCACGAAGACGTGCAGCAGGCCGTCGCCCTCGGCTGAGACGAACTGCTGGGCCTCCGCGGTGATGTCCCGGACGGTCGGCCGGGACCCGGTCTGGACGGTGATCACGTCGCTGCGCATACGTCGCATTCTGCCGCAGGGCGAGGTCAGGAACCCCCGCCACCGCCGCCAGAGTCACCGCCGCCGCCGGACCAGCCCCCACCGGAGTCGCCGCCGGACCAGCCCCCACCGGAGTCGCCGCCGGACCAGGCCCCACCGGAGTCGCCGGACCTGCCACCACCCGAGTCGCCCCCCGACCAACCGCCGCCGGGATCACCACCGACCGGCTGCGGGTCGTCCGGGCCGCCATCGTCGCCGTCCCGCTGGCGGCTGACGTGCCCGCTGCCGGCGTCCCCGGTCGGCCCGGGGTAGACGCTGTATCCGCCCCCGTCCGCGCGGCGTCGGCGGCCCCGCACAGACGCCATCCGGGCCGCACGATTCGCTTCTCGGAGCAGGACCACGCCGATGATCGCCACGACGGCGCCGAAACCGACAGCTCCCACCAACGCCGCATCTCCGGAGGCGACACCGACCGCACCGACCACCACCACGGTCACCCCGACAACGATCGTGCTGACGGCAACCAGGACAGGGCCCCTGTTCATGCCTCGGACGGTAGGAGTGGCGGTCAAACCGCTCAGGTTCCACTCGATCGTCGCGCTAAGTTACCGATGAGTACCTGTGTTGAGCATCGCGTCGGGGGCACCTAGACGTGACGGGGGGTGCCACCAGGGGGCAGGATGGCGCTAGAGACCTATCCCACACACAACCGAGGGAACGCCTGTGGCTACGGAACGCAAGCGCCCGGTGATCAGCGACGGCCTGCCGAGCCAGCTTCCGGACATCGACCCTGAAGAGACCAGCGAATGGGTCGAGTCGCTTGACGGTGTCATCGACGAGCGCGGTGCCAAACGTGCCCGCTACGTCATGCTGCGCCTGCTGGAGCGGGCCCGTGAGCGCCAGGTCGGGGTTCCGCCCCTGACCACCACCGATTACATCAACACCATCCCGTCCGAGCGCGAGCCCTGGTTCCCCGGTGACGAGCACGTCGAGCGGCGGATCCGGGCGTACGTCCGGTGGAACGCCGCGATGCTGGTGCACCGGGCGCAGCGCCCGGAGATCGGCGTCGGCGGGCACATCTCCACCTTCGCCAGCTCGGCGTCGCTCTACGAGGTGGGCTTCAACCACTTCTTCCGGGGCAAGAACCACCCCGGCGGCGGCGACCAGATCTTCTACCAGGGCCACGCCTCGCCCGGCATGTACGCGCGGGCGTTCCTGGAGGGGCGGCTCAGCGAGCACCAGCTCGACGGGTTCCGCCAGGAGCTGTCGCACCCCGGTGGTGGGCTGCCCTCGTACCCGCACCCTCGGCTGATGCCGGACTTCTGGGAGTTCCCCACCGTCTCGATGGGCCTCGGCGGTCTGAACGCGATCTACCAGGCCCGGTTCAACCGGTACCTGCACCACCGCGGCATCAAGGACACCTCCCAGCAGCACGTCTGGGCGTTCCTCGGCGACGGCGAGATGGACGAGCCGGAGACGCTCGGCGCCATCGGCGTGGCCGCCCGCGAGGAGCTGGACAACCTCACCTTCGTGATCAACTGCAACCTCCAGCGGCTGGACGGCCCGGTCCGGGGCAACGGCAAGGTCATGCAGGAGCTGGAGGCGTTCTTCCGGGGTGCCGGCTGGAACGTGATCAAGGTGGTCTGGGGCCGCGAGTGGGACCCGCTGCTCGCCGCGGACACCGACGGCGCGCTGGTCAACCTGATGAACACCACGACCGACGGCGACTACCAGACCTACAAGGCGGAGTCGGGCGCGTACGTGCGTGAGCACTTCTTCGGCCGTGACTCACGGACCCGCAAGATGGTCGAGCCGCTCACCGACGACGAGATCTGGAACCTCAAGCGGGGTGGGCACGACTACCGCAAGCTCTACGCGGCCTACAAGGCGGCCACCGAGCACACCGGTCAGCCGACCGTCATCCTGGCGAAGACGATCAAGGGTTGGACGCTCGGCTCGCACTTCGAGGGCCGCAACGCGACGCACCAGATGAAGAAGCTGACGCTGGAGGACTTGAAGACCTTCCGCGACCGGCTCTACCTGGACATCCCGGACTCGGCGCTGGAGGAGAACCCCTACCTGCCGCCGTACTTCCACCCGGGCGAGAAGTCCGAGGAGTTGGCGTACCTCAAGGAGCGGCGCGAGCAGCTCGGCGGGTACCTGCCGTCCCGGCGGACCAGCACGAAGCGGCTGGCCATCCCCGGCCCGGAGCGGTTCGCCGACATCAAGCGCGGCTCGGGCAAGCAGAAGGTGGCCACCACGCAGGCCTTCGTCCGGCTGCTCAAGGACGTGATGAAGGACAAGGAGTTCGGCAAGCGCTGGGTGCCGATCATCCCGGACGAGGCCCGCACCTTCGGTCTCGACTCGATCTTCCCGACCGCGAAGATCTACTCGCCGCACGGCCAGCGCTACACCTCGGTCGACCGGGAGCTGTTCCTGTCGTACAAGGAGTCGACGACCGGGCAGATCCTGCACGAGGGGATCAACGAGGCCGGTTCGGTGGCCTCATTCACCGCGGCCGGCTCGGCGTACGCCACGCACGACGAGCCGATGATCCCGATGTACATCTTCTACTCGATGTTCGGGTTCCAGCGGACCGCCGACGGGCTGTGGGCCGCGGCCGACCAGATGGCCCGGGGCTTCCTGCTCGGCGCCACCGCTGGTCGGACCACGCTCAACGGTGAGGGTCTGCAGCACGAGGACGGGCACTCGCTGCTGATCGCCGCCACCAACCCGGCCGTGGTCGCGTACGACCCGGCGTTCGCGTACGAGATCGCGCACATCCTGGAGCGGGGTCTGCACCGGATGTACGGGGACGCGCAGGAGAACGTCTTCTACTACCTGACGGTCTACAACGAGCCGACGCTCCAGCCGGCCGAGCCGGCCGACGTGGACGTGGAGGGCCTGCTCAAGGGCATCTACCGCTACGCGCCGGCACCGCAGGTCGACGGCCCGAAGGCCAACCTGCTCGCCTCGGGCACCGGGATGCAGTGGGCGCTCAAGGCCCAGCAGCTGCTCGCCCAGGACTGGGGGGTGGCCGCCGAGGTCTGGTCGGTGACCTCCTGGACCGAGCTGCGCCGCGACGCGGTGGAGACCGAGGAGTACAACCTGCTCAACCCGGGCGCCGAGGCGAAGGTTCCGTACATCCAGCAGAAGCTGGCCGACGCGGACGGGCCGAAGGTCGCGGTCAGCGACTTCATGCGCGCGGTACCGGACCTGATCGCCCGTTGGGTACCCGGCGACTACACGTCGCTCGGCACCGACGGTTTCGGCATGTCGGACACCCGGCACGCGCTGCGCCGGCACTTCCACGTCGACGCGGAGTCGATCGTGGTGGCCACGCTGCGGCAGCTCGCCCGCAGCGGCGCGGTGGCGACCACGGTGCCGGCCGAGGCCGCCAAGAAGTACGCGATCGACGACGTCAACGCCGCCCCGGTCGGCGAGACCGGCGGCGACAGCTGATTCCGCAGCACTGAGGAGGGGCCGGCGGCCCCCCCCCCGGGCCCGGTGGGGTGGGGGGT